>URAN01000029.1 GCA_900545865.1 uncultured Eubacteriales bacterium | reverse complement strand
GCTCTCGGCACAAATGACGACATACCCTATAATCTCGATTTTAGGATGCACTGATAAAAATCATACGGGGTCGGTTCACGATGAACCGACCCCGTATTGTGACATACGTTATTTTTTCTTTTTTGTTTCCGTTTCGGGTTGCTTGCCGAAAAGCCTTTTAACATTAATATCGTTTTCACGGTATTGGCTTGGGGTTGACGCGGTGTAATTCCTAAATACCTGAGAAAAGTATTTTTCGTCATAAAACCCGACCATTTCGGCTATTTGGGCGATTGAATAATTACCGCTGCTGATTAGAGAGCGCGCCTGTTTTATTCTTACGTTTGTCAGATATTTTTTTGGTGACATATTCATTTCGCTGTGAAAAAGCCGCCGTATATGCACCTCTGACATTCCGACCTCAGAGGCGGCCATGCTTATTGTCAGCTGTGGGTTTGTATAATTTTCATCCAAATATTTTTTTGCGGCAAGGAAATTCGGAGAATACTGTTTTTCATAACTTATCTCTTCTATAATCAATGCAAAAATTTCATTCAGAATCGCCGATCCCTTATAATTCGTTTTGGCGGCAGTGCTGTTGGCAAGCTTATACGCCTCATAGAAAAGGCTTTTTAACTTTTCGGGATTTTTGGGTGTGAACTTGCATATTTCGGATGTCGTATCATTAAACACCTCAAAATGAATACACAAAAACTCTTCATAATCCGTATAACGGTCATATTCCAAATTAGCCGGAACAAAAGTTATATCATTTGTTTTAAGCTCAATCTCTTTTCCGCCGTATCGCATTATTGAGTGTGAATTAAGTCGATATGAAAGCGCACAAAAAGAACGCGGTTTGTTATGAACATATTTTTTGTTCTCTTTGCCGCCGATAACATCGATAAATCTGAATCCAACCTTTGTGCTGTCAAAAATCATATCGTTCCCCCCTTTTATCCACGCTTATCTTATCATATATAATACGTCATGTCAATCTTTTTATTCAATCGGGGACAGAACAAAAATTCTGTCCTCGATCGTTTTATAAACACTCTTTTTTTGTTGATGTTTGCACGAAATTTGTGCCATACGTTCGCGTGTTCGGGCGACCACACGGGGGCGATGGTTGCCGGTGGCAACCGCTTATCGCCGACCGTAGCGGTAGCGTAGACCGCCCCTACAACATTTGTACCAAACACAATGTATGGTGTAGGGGGCGGCGTCCTCGACGCCCCTTTGCCTTCCCTTTGAGGGGGAAGGCTTCACATTCCGCGCGTTCCCCTCATTTTAATTTATTATTCCGTCGCTTCGGTCGGGGTCTTTGTTACCGAGAACACGTACTTTCCGCAAAGCGGTCTGAGTCCTGCGCTCTCCCAAAGATAGGTTTCCAAACTTCCGTTTGCGTTTTCCATTGTGAATTCAGGCAGGGCAACCTCAAACTTTCCATAATTTGCTGTTGCCGTCTGGTTGTCAAAGTTTGTCAAAAGCGCGGTTGTCGGGTCTTTTTCCGCTCTGCCGAGCCAGATTGGCGTTGCATCGCCCGTGTTATAACCTTTGGCAATGAAACGGAATTTGTCGTCTGCGGTCAAATCTTTAAGTTCGTCATCAGCCACCGGAACCCAATTCTCTGCATATTCAACCGTATCGTTTTTGCCTGCCGCATAATACTTATAAAGTCTGAAATCCTCAACCTTTAATTCCGCTGCGTCCGCGTCTTTAATCTCGAACACAACCGCTTTCGGTTCAAGTCCCGAAAGGTTCGATGCCGCCGCTGTCTTAACCGTGCGCGGTATCTCTAACATATACTTTTCGCCGGTTGTGAGTGTTGATGTCGGTGTAAGCGTAACCGTCTTTTTATCCTCTGACAGAGCCGCGGTTGTGTTTATAAATTTAACCGGGTTACCCTGATAAATCTTTATGTTCGAAATCGTGTCCTCCGCAACAGGTTCGGAAAAGCTTATCTCGATATTCTGTCCTTTTGCCTTTAAGCCGCTTGTTAAATCAGCAGTCTCACCGTTGACCATATCAACCGCCTTTACAGCCGTCACATACGCATTCGATACCGGATTAACCTCTTTAACGGTAAAGTTGTCGAGGTATGTTATTTGTGTATTCAGATTTGCGTATTGCTTTGCTGTGGCTATACCGAATGCCGCAAATTCGGTATCGGCCGATATAGCCGATACAAATTCCTGAGATGTTTTTGTATTGCCGCTCTCATCCGTTACGCTAAGCACAAACGCCATTTTCCCACCCTTGGGATAACCGCTAAGTTTAACGTGCGCCCATTTGTTATCAATGTCAATCGGGATTTCTTTTCCTTCATTGTCAAGCCATGTAGAGGATGCCAATGTCCATGTATGTGTTCCGTTATCCTTTGTTATTCTCATGCTTGTCTTGTGATCGCCGCTGTCCTCGGTTCTTGCAGAGAATATAACCGAACTGTTGTAATATTTCGCATCGTTCGTACAAATACCCAGTTCTCTCGCATTGCTGTCATCAATGCTCGCATTGATTATGCTCTCCGCAGCCTTTCCGCTCTTTGGAGAGTTTTCGTACATGGAATAAAGCTGATCCTTTGTCAACAGGCTAAAGTTCAACTCGTTTTTATTATTGGTTGCATCACCCTTTATATCAAAATTCATTTCAAACGGAGTATTCGCCGCCACAGGACGGTTAAATTGATATGAATACGGCACACCATGCAATTTAGTCAATTTTACTGCTTTATCATCGGAATTTGATTCGGCACTATAATATCTTCCTTCGCTGCCCACTAGTGCCTGCCAACTGTCGTTCGGATAACTTTGCATTATCCATCCCTGTGTTATTCCGCTATTGTTATCCGCTCTCGTTGCTGCATTAAAATCCTGATAAGCATTATATGAATTATCATTATATACTTTAAAATTATCGTAATAAACAGTAGGATCGGATGAGCCTGTCACTTCTTTGTTTGTCTCTGTTTTGTCACCATAACAACCGAGCGAAATGCCCTTTATACCGTAATCCCATGTTCTTACCCATTTTTCCTCACCGTTTACCGTCTTTTTCATATATCTTTCAACAGGTCTGAAACGATCACGGTTTAATGCTACGGTTTTTGATACGCCGTTAATTGTTATCGTATATGTGACAGCACCCAAATCAACATCAACCTTAACATGATTCCATTTGGTCTTTTCACACGTCAAGTCCTGAGCCTTTGCATTGAGCCAGCTTAATCTTGATGTTGCATACTGTACTGCTTCCGGTCCTACTGCACCGTCTTTGGGATCTTCTGTATAGCTGATGCATCCGATTGCATTCGTTTCAGCCTTATAGTTACCGACACTGGTATTAATCTTCTCTTGTGTTAAATCCTCTTTTTGATTAATTATTGCGTTTTTATACAAATCTTTGTGAATAGACTGTTTACCCGAAAGAGTATCCTCTGTTAATATTCCCGTAAACCAACGACCGTCGGTATGCTTAATATCAAATTCATAGCTGAATCTGTCACCGGTCAGCGCATACGGGAACTGATATATAACTTGTTGAGAATGTATTTCAAGTGCTGTGCCGCCTCCGTTACCCTCTGCCGCATTCATCTCTCCTTGTGTGTGATACTTTGTTCCGCCGGGACTTTCAGCATTCGCCGGAATACCGCCGGTATAATTTTCAAAATCGTCCTCGACAAGAATGTTTTGCTCTTTTACATTCTGTGCCGTACCTGCTGTGCTGAACGTATCGCTGTAACTCGGCTGTTCATTGGTAAAAAGACCTTGATAGCCGTTCGGGGCTTTACAAACAATTCTGTATGTTCCTGTTGCAAGATTATCGAATGTAAGTCTTATGTTTGAATCATTTTTTCTCACCAAACTCGGCTCTGTCTCTGTGTTATCAACGACATTCTGTGCAACAAAATCTTCCACTCCGGGGTCACCACCGTCATTTACAACACTTGAAGCCTCAGAGAAAGCAACATCGACCGACGCATTTTTGTTCGCAATCGTGCTTCCGGCATAGTCAACTTTCATCTCCGTGCTGCTGTAAGTACCGTTCGGATAATGCTTTACAAAAAGGTTATCCATATAAATCGGCGTGTTTCTGCCGGCATTGTCACCGCTGCCCGGTGTATAGAAAAAGTAGAGTGACTTTAAGCCGTAAGGCAAAGTTGATTCAATTCTGTTATTTCCGTCAATCGTAAGTACAACCTTGTACGGAGTTTGTGTAAAATCAATCTCTAAATCGTATTTATGCCATTCGTTCTTTATCTTTTCCGCAATATCAATCTGTTTATTGACATTGCCTCTTAAAGTCAATTTTTGATATGTTCTGTCTGTTATACCCATATCAAAAAGCTGTGTATACGAATATTCTATTTTCTGTTTACCCGTTTTATCATCTATTACCGGATTTCCATCCTTATCCGTAACATCGTATGTCAAATCAAGCGGATTATCGTTTTCTCTGTTGTCATGCGCATAAACATAGAATCTGTAAAGCTTTATATAATCCTCGATTTTCAAATCAAAGCTCATATGCAGCTTTCCTGTTCTGATCGTCTCATCGAACGGCAGCATCAAAGCTGTGCTGCCGTTTCCGCTGAATTTAAGATAATCGTTTACTCCGTCCGATTGCGAAGTTAAATTCGTAACCGCCCAATTAGCCCGCAAAAACTTTTCAAGTCCATCGGGAACATCATAAGTTCCTGCTTGCTTTTCAAAACCGTTAAAGCTGTTGAAATAATCAACAACGCACGGCTGTGAATAGCTGCTGTCGGCGAACGCCGTCGGAATAATCGTCAGCATCATTAATAATGTCAGTAACATTGAAATACATTTTTTCATTTTCTTCACCCTTTATAATTTATTTTTTATTTTGGCGGATTTAAAATTGAAGTTCATAAATACGCACAAATTAATGATATTTATTTAAATTCCGCCGATTTTAATTTTTTCTGTTTTATTTATATGTTCGCGTATTTTGGGACGTCGGGGACGCCGTCCCCTACGGGATTGTGGTACAACCCTCATTTTTCGGGAACCCTGTATGTGTTGTCTGCACGCCCCGCATTTTCAACTCGGAATTCCGAATTACGCATTCCGAATTATTCTTCCACGCTTCCGTCATCGGCACAAATGAGCTTTTCGAGCTTGGGATACTTCCACACATATGTTTTAAATGTCGTGCCGCTTTTGCTGTTGCTCAAATCCAATGAATACTCAAACTTACCCCTATCATCCGCACTTAAATTAATCGGAACATATCTTACTCCCGTCAAAAGCTCGGTTTGTTTTTCGCCGTCATCGGTGTTTTTAGTCACCGTCTTGTATTCGGCAACAACATATATATACATACCCGATGCGTTATTGTTTTTTGAGAATACAACCTTTGCCGTCTTTGATGATTCGTCATATCCGAAATCACGGCATTTAAAGCCTGTTTCGCTGTTCGCCTTTATCTCCGCCGTGTATTCGAGGAATGATGTGATATTATCCGAATACACCGAAGGGATTCCTTTAAATATCGTTATCTTATAATCTCTGAGACTGTTTAAAAATCCGTCAAATCTGATTACAAGCGTTGACCGACCGCTCTCGGAATCATTCACAACCTCATAACTTGTCGGAATTTCGTTTCCGTCCTCGGTCAATGTTATAAATCCGTCAAGATTCGGCGAAATAATCGTGTTGAACTCGGCTCTGACCTCGCTTATCATTGCCGAAGATACATCGCCAAGGCTTACCTCTCCGCCAAAGCTGTCATACGCCTTTACGCTGTCTATTTCTGGATAATAAACCGTCCTCGCACCGCTGATTTTAAGGTTGTCAAATCTGACATCCGCATCCGCAGACGATGTTTTTAAATATCCCGTTCCTATGCCGTATACCGCGTTTTTATGAAAGGCTCTCGATGTTTCAACCTTATACTCGCTTCCGCCGTCAACCGAAATCACAAAATAGCTTTTATCGTTATTCAAATCGGGAAGAATCTTAATATTTATATTGTGCCATTCGCCCGATGCAAGTCTTAAATCGTTGTCAAGTATCGTGTCGGGACTTGCACTTCTTCCGCTTGCATACATCAAAACTCCGTTTTGGTTGACCGATATAAGCGAATTGTTTTTGTAATCGGAATTATCCGCCGAAAAATCGTCTTTATCCGCAAGATAGAAATACTGTGTTGCGTTCGCCACGAACATATCAAAGTTTATGTCAAACTCTGTGTTCTCGCCGATGGGAGAGCCAAATTTGTACATAGCGCGCTTTTGTACTCTCTCCGCCTGCATTCCCGAAAAGCCGAGCGCAAAATCATTCGCCGCGCCGCTCTTGCCCGATACGGATTTTGCCGAAATATCGGCGTCCGAGTCTATATTTTCGAATCCGCCCGGAAGGCTTCCGTCCGTGCTTGTATAATCGTTAAAATCAATATCTTCGTACTCTGTATTGATAACCTCTGACTTATACTCTGTTTCAAACGAAACGCTGTTTGCAAGTGCCGCCTTGCTCAGCTCGCCGACAACATCTTTAAAGCTTATGTTATACCTGCCGTTTTCTATCTCACCGTCAAACACAATATCAAACGTCTGACCCGTGAAATTCTCTATCGAAAAGTTATTAACGCTCTTACCGCTGTTGGCATTCGTGACAGCAACGTTATTCTTTGAAATCCCGTTTGCCAATCTTTCGTTGGCGGCAAGGCGTATTCTTCCGTTTTGGGTCGATACTCTGTCGCTGTTCAGACGTGCAATCTGAAAATCATCGCTGCCGCTGTAGTGGTTGATATACACGTTATCAACGATAAAACCATCGTTTGTTTCAAGTGTTCCGTCTATCTTTTCCACACGGAATCCCCACGACCTTATTCCTTTTGCTGCCTTTATGTTTGAATCCGAATAGATAAGCTCTCCGTCTATATAACAGCTCATCATAACAGTACTGCCCGACAGTTCTTCTGTTATAAAGTCATAATGATGCCACTCAAGACCGTTAAAATTATCAAGCGGCACTTTTTTGGTCCAGCTCGTTGAATTCGGATAGTATGACACACTTTTCCTCTCCGGTGAGTTTATAAAAAGAGGCTTTCCGAAAGCGCCTGTATTCGGCGCATCATATAAACCGGTATAGAACAGGACAAGCATCCTCAAATTATCCGTTGTCAGCCTTCCGTCAAAACTCACGCGCAGCTTTCCCGTTGTCAGCATCTCGGGGAACAGGAATGACGGTTCGCCGCCCTGTTTTACGAGCATTACCCTATCGTGTTCGCCGTCAGCCAAGTCAAATGAACCGAACGACTTTATATAGTTACGTCCCGACAGCGCAAGCGGCTGCCAATAGCTGTCAACGCCTATTCCTTGACTCATTTCAACGTCATAATCCGCAAAGTCATAGAAATACAGTTCTCCGTCATCCGCAGCAGCCGCCGTCACAGCGGCGGAACTTATCATCATAACTACCGCCGCAAATATACCTAAAAATTTCTTCATTTTAACATTCGCCTCCTGTTATTTTAAAAGCTTGATACGTGCAAACAATTCCGTATTCTTCGCCTCACCGATACCGCTTGTGTACTCTATCCAACCTCTTCTTCCGTCGCCGTCATTGTCATTGAGCAAGAACGAAAATGCCATTTCGTGACCTGCTTTCGGCTGTTGACCGGGTTTTAAAAGCGTTGTCCAAGGGATTCGAGCCTCATAATACGTCTTTGAACCCTCGTTGACAACCGCGAGTTCCAAATCCTCAACCGAGCCGACCGACACCGCATTATCCTGTGCAAGCCACCGATACGCCTGCGCTCCGTCCTCGGTCAAAGCAAATCCAAGTTCGTGATAGGTTGTCGATGCCTGACCTATCGCAAGGAATCCTGCCGAGCCGTAATACACACCGAACTGAATATCGTCGCCTTTCCACTGATTCGCACCGCTCGGTGCAGGGCTGAATATATCGTCAGTCACTTCGGCGGCGAGATATAAGTTGTCCTCGTCCCACATCAGCATACAGTTACCCGATACGTCCGTCTTTCCACGCCAATCCTTTATCTGTCGAATCTGATCCGCCTTATCGGCGTACATCGCCGTGTTCGAATCCCATTCGGTTTTATCCAGCTTTCCGTCTATCACGGGCTTTTTATCAGCGTATTTCGCAACCGACAAGTCAAAGTTTCCGACAAAGGGATACCTTGAACCGTCCTCGGTCACAACGTCATATTCCATTGCGTATTGACCTTTTTTATACACCGTTCCGAGTCCGAATTCAACCCGACCCGTGCTGTTCGGCGGAATTATTCCGATGTCAACATTTTTCAGCTTTGTCGCCAAATCCCCCTGTTTAAACTCGATATGACCTTTGAGGGTTTTGCTGCTCGATATGTTGGTTATGTCGAGCGTTCCGTTCCACGAATTATAATTCGTGCCGTTCATACTCACACCCATTGTTGTCATAACGGGAATGTTCGAGCTTATGTTATACGTTGTTTTAAACACGGTTTTTTCGCCGTCTTTTGCATAAAGCGTTATGCTGTACGATTCGCCGATTTCGGCTTTGTTCTTGATTTTTACATCTGCTTTGCCGTCTTTAAAGCTTCCGATTTCCGCAACCTCGGCTTTGTTCGGCAAATCAACCGCCAGCTTTAAATCCTTATCGGTATTTTTCGATACGCCAATGCTGAAAGTATCGCCGTATGCCGCCTCAATGTCTGTATCTCCCGTTTCGATAATATTACTGTCCGCCGCCTCGATTTTACTTATATCACCCATTATATATATCGGGTCTGCACTTAAATTAAATGTAAAGACACCGTTTTCACCGTAAAGTTCCGACTTGTTTCCCTTGCTGTCATATACGTTAAGCTTATCCGCATCTATCTTAAATGCTGCGATTCTTTCTTTATCGTCTGCACAGTACATTGCCGCAATCTTTTTGTTAAACTTTTGGCTGTCGTATGTGAAAACATTTATGTTTTCATCGCCCGAATCGATAACACTGTCCGCTGTGCTTTGTGCCATGAGGTAGTTCAGACCGGCAACCATTAAATAAGATTCCCTCGGGAAGTACATCGTTCCCCATTCCTTACAATCCTTAAACGGCGGCGAAACGTGACCGAATTGATCCTCACGGTCAATCTCGACCGTTCCTTTTTTCTCAAAGTTATAGAACACCGTCAAATCCGATACGTGATTTATCTTATACAAGAGCGCCGCACGGCTGTTATACATTCCCTTGACCTTTTCGGAACCGATTGTCTTGTCAACCGTTGTATAACCCGTTTCGGTGTTCCACACCTCTGCGTTCGGCTTTCCGACCTTTGTGAACTCGTCCTGATAATATTTCATACTCGTTATCATATCCGCTTTTTCTGCGGAATTGGACGTGTACGGATGCAGAACAAGCGCATCAACGTATTTCCACATTCCTTTATCCATACAATCATCAAAATACGGTTTTCCCGCTTCATCCCATGTTGCAGTTATCGTAATACCCGTGATTGACGGTCCGCCCAGAATCGAACCGGGATCTATCTTGTCAATCTCCTCTTTGGCAATGCGGCAAACCTCGGTATACACATCGCCCTGACACTTATCGAGAAACTTGTTAAAGCTCGTTATATTCGGCTCGTTCCATATCTCATAGCGATCAACAACGTCTTTGAGCTTGGTTGTCCACGCAACAACGTTCCTGCGCCAGCCCTCATACCCTCTCTCGTCAAACGGCATCTCTGCCCACGCATTTGATGCGGTCGGATCAACCTTTACATCCTTCGGAATACCCAAATATATCGGCAAGAGTTTGAGTCCGTTTTCTTTTAAAATCGGTGCAACCACATCGATGAGTTTGTCGCTTATCGTTTGACGCATACCAGCAACGTTTGACATTGCCATAAGCTCTATTCCCTCGGGGATAACGTCGTTCTCGCGCCAGTCGGGGTGAGATGCAAACATAACCTCTTCGTTTTTGATTCCGTTGGGGTCGGTCTTGATTATCGCGAACTTGGTCGGCATCTGTTCCGTCACCGTTCCGTCACTCATCTTAACCTCAGCATAAAGACCATATATATCACAATAATCGATATTGCCGAAATTCAGTTCAAGCTCTTTCGATTCATCCTTCGGTATGCTGACGCTCTCGGTTATCTCGCCTTTGTTAAAGCCGCTGTCCGTTACGGCTTTGAATTTAATCTCCGCATTTGCGTCCGCACCGCTGTAATTATGTACTGTTGCTTTCACAATTTTGTCCTCGGAGAACCATTTAAAGGTGTTGCCCGGCTCGTCAATCACCGTCGAAACGTAAAGCTTATTTACGTTCGGGCGGCGCGTAACCTTAACGCGGCGTATCGCAATAGACTCATCCGAAATGGGAATCTTTGTGCTGCGCGACTTTATCGACAAATAAAAGTCATACTTGACGTTTGACTTTTCGTTAAAGTCCGCATTCGTCAAGGTGAAAGTCTTTGTTTTCCATGTTCCCGTTGCGTTGGTATAAAACGCGTTTTTGTATTCGCGGTCGCCGTCCGTGTTGTTATAGAACAAGAAACAGTATCCCTTGCCCGAATCAAAGTATTCGACCTCAATGTCATAGACGCTTCCGTCAAACTCTTTCGGCTTAACCGTATCGCTTAGCGTAAAGTTTATTGTTGACTTGGCATTATTCTGAAGCTTATCCATAAGCCACGCGGATTTTCCGCCTCTTGACGCCATAAGCGGTGATGTGTCCGTTCCCGGCTCGACCGTTGCAAACCCATTCTTTGCCGGTGTTGCCGAATCAAAGACAACCTCTGCCGTATACGGTTCGGTTTCGCTCTCTGCCGCTATTGCCGAATTCGGCATTTCAACCGCCGAAAAAATCAGCGTCATCGCGCACAGTATTGCAAAAAATCTTTTAATCATAGCAAAATCACTCCTGTTATAGTTTATTGATTTTCAAGTGGTGTGCACAGCGGTTTTATACTGTTCACACTTTCGCAAAGCATTATTTTTATCTTATTTATATCCTTGTCATCAAAGGCGATACTTTCAAATACCTGACAGCTCGTGTTTTCATCAACGTCGTACATTTTTATTTCTTTAAGTCTGTTATCTTCATATGCCGCCGCAATCAGCACTCTGTCGATGCCGCTCGTTCCATCTAATTTTGCAAGCACGCCAAAGCTTTTATTCGGTGAAATCATCTCAGCATTCTCTGTTCCGATTCCGTCTTTTACGACATACAGCTTTGACTTGTTTTCGTCCGCGGTGCAATAGTTCGGTTCTTTTCCGACTATTGCCCAATACGGTTCGCCGCTTATTTTATACCTGCCGTCTTGCATTATTGATTCTTTGTCAATCTCATTGCCGAGCAGGTCATAAAATTTCACATTGCCGCCAAAATCATGTTCTATCGTCTGTTCACTCGTCTTTGATGTCCAAAGCAAGTACGAATCCCTGGCATCGGAATGATACTTTGCTATATATTTATAATCGTTGGCGACAACCTCGCTTGCCGAGGTTGCACCCTCGGTCAGCTTGTTAAATGCCGCAAGCGCAAGGTATGCGTACTTTGCCGAGTACGGCACATTGTTTGTATAAGAATGCATAATTCCGAAATTATACTCTTTTTCGTTTATCCTATCGCCGTCATCGGCAAAATCATAAAACCAAACTTTGTCATCAAAATTATTCAGCTTTATCTGATTAAAGCCCCTGACAAGCCATATCGCCTGGCTGTACTCGTCTCCCACACACAGCCCGTCGTTTGCATAGTTCGCCGTTGATATTCCGTATTCGGTATGCCACATCGGTTCGGTCAGGGTAAATCCGTATTGATTGCCCGTTTTGATACCCTTGGGGTACTCGCTCGCTTTCGATACGTAATTATAAACCGACTTACCTTCGGCAAGAGCCTTAATATAGTTGATTCTGTAACCGACATAATCGGTCGCGCTGTTCGAATCCGCGCCCGCCTTTCCCTTTTCGGGGTCAACGTTCGGCGCCATATACGGGTGCAGTGCTATTGTGTCAAAATACTTTCCGCCGGTGAGTCTGGACAGAGCCATATCCATAAACGTGCGTCCGTCCGTTGAAATCAGATTAGACAGACAAAATGCACCGATTTTGTAATTATGCGGTATCTCTCTAACCGTCTTTGCGCTCTCGCGCAGTATGTCGCCGTAAATCTTTCCGCGGTCAGCATACTGTTCTATATACTCGCCGTTTCTCGTCTTTTTCAGGTCAGGCTCGTTCCAAAGTTCAACCATATCGGTTGCCGCCATCATTTTGGGTTCGCTCAAGATATTTTTTACGAATTCAAGATAATTCGGCATTGCTGCGTCACTGATAAATTCAGAGCCGGTGCTGTCATAGAGCGAGTTGTTTCCGTACACAATCGGCAACAGCCCCAAATCATATTTAACCGCCGCGTCACACAGCTTTTGCTGTCTTTCGGTCAGGGCATAAACGCCCTTTTTCTTTTCGTATTCATTCCATGTAAAGTCATCGCGCACAAGACCCATTCCGGCTTTTTTCAAAAGCTCTGCGCCGGATTCCGCGTCACCGTATCTCGTGAAATGCGCCGATGTTCCCATGGTATAATTCTGTGTCGACACTGCCGCACACTTTGAAAAATCAGTCTCATCCGCATTATACAATCCGTCACCCGTGATTTCGACTTTTAACTTATACAAGCCGAATTTATTTATCGGCACAGCAATTTCAATACTCTTTGTATCCGCACCGCTAACCTTTGTATCGAACGCCGTTGAATAAATCAGGCTTTCCGAACCGTCTTTATCCTTTTCACAGACATAGACCGAACACTTGACATCTTTGTCATTCGCCGTATCGTTTTTAAGCGAAATATTAAACATCGGCGTTTCGTTTTCGAAAAAGATATTACCCGAATTTTCGGTTGAAACACTCGCCTTAACATACGCCGATGTTTCGATATCGGTCATCCGTATCGACTTTAACACAACGGGATATTTCGAATAATTCCTATTCCTTTCGGTAATCCTTCCGTCATTTATTGTCGTATATGTTTTAAGCGTAATTTTATACTCGCCGTCGGCGTTTTTTATCCAATCATTTATGATAAACGATTCTTTCTTTATCTCGCCGCTGTTTTCCATACATATTGCCGATGAGGTTTTTGTTCCGCTCGGCGTTTCATACTCGGCACAGAACCAGCCGTAACCGCTGTCGAAATATTCGGTTTCGAATCGAATATTTTTTGCCCCGTTACAATCTATACCGCTGTCGGCATCCGTCTTTACGATCATTGTTCCTTTTGCCTTTTCTATTTCGTAATACGCCGTTCCGCCGGTTATTCCATCACTTTTTGAACAGCTCAACACCCGTCCGTACGATGAATTTATTGTTTCCGAATAAAACATACCGCCGCTCGATGTGCTGTTTACGCCGAATTCGGCGTAAACGCCGCTGTCGGGCATTTTTACGGATATTTCATCGAGATATATTACCGAACCGATTGCATTTTGCGCCGTTATCGATATTCCGCAAATATCATTCATAGTGTAATTGTACTCAAACTCATACACCTTTGCCGCTGTGGCAACGGTAAATATTTTGTTCTTTCGGTCAACCGAAAGCTTTATCCTTTCGAACTCGCTGTTGGAATTCTTTATATTCAAATCGTTATACGGCGTTGAAATCCTGCCGCCCGATGTTCCCGATATTGTACCCGCCGCAGTGTAACATCCGATGATTCCGTTGACCTTTGAGCCGAGTACGCTGAACGTGTTCCCGTTAATATCTTTAAAACCAATATCAAATGCGCCGCTCATTTTAAGCGTTGCCTCAACGGTAAAATTATCATCGGTTATCGCTTTGGTAAACGAATGCTCTATTCCGCTTTTCGTGCCGCCTTCGGCACTCATTATCTTTGCCGCGCGATTATATCCGCTCTCGCCCGAGATAACCGTGCCGCCGTCAACCGTAGGAGTCCAACTTTCCGCAAAGCTCTCATTGTCATATAAATCGAATGTGTCCGAAAAATAACAGTTTTTGCTGCCTGCAACATTCAATATAATGTTGTTTCTTCCCAATGCGCCGAACTTTGTTCCTCTGATATTGCTTATATCTATCGAATATTTTTCGCTCGGAATAAGGTCGGGAATATTAATCAAAAACCCTCCGGCATCGGATTCCTTTATTGTGAAATCAACCGCGTTTCTGTCCGAGGTCATAACCGAAATATCGTTCTTGCTCGGTGTTTCGATATAATCGGCACAGCTGACATAGACATTATGATTATCGGGTGAAACATAGTTTTCTTTCAAGTTTCCGATTTTAAATTCGTCCGTATACTCGTCTATCGATATATTATCTATAATAAATGCCGCTTCTTGGTCGATATATCCGTCTGAATCGGTTTTGGGTACTTCGCATCTGAAAAGAAGTGATTTAAAACCCTTTGCCCTTGCCGTTCCGACAGGCGTTTTATTCAAAAGCACACCGTCAAAATAATAGCTTGCCGTGTTATTATCCATATCGAATTCAAAATCCACGGTATACCACTTATCCGCGATGTATGTAACACCTGCCGTACTGTTGCGACTCCATGACTGCATATCGCCGTCACTCGTTTTTTCGCTGTTGCCCTGAATTGCATAAACCGTGCCGCGTTCCATAAGCATCGCCATTGAATATTGCTCCAGTCCGAAATCATTTGGGTCGTTGCTGTTTCTTCCGTCGTAAAAACCGATATAGATATTTCTTAAATTAATATCCGTTGCTTTTATATTAAACGAAACGTGCAGCTTATTTGAGTTTATAAGCTTGTTAAACGGAATCAGCGGCTCAGCAAGATAGCCGACACTCATCGCATCGCCGTATCTCACCGAACTGTCGTTGTATGCTGACAAGCGTGTCTTTCGGTACTCCGATCGCACAGCTACACCGCTCGGAAGCATTTTTAAACCATTGATGTCGGCATAATCCGAAAAAGCGTTGAACAGGCTCAGCATACCTCTTTCCTCTGCCGCGGTTCGTCCGCTCGGCGGCAAACAAATACAAAGTATTATCCAAAAAACCGTTACTGTTTTGAAAATCCTGTTTTTCATTATTACCTCCGCATTGTTGCCCCGCCGTAAATCCGATTATCGATCCTGTTTTATGATAAACACCTGTTTTATCGTTGCCTGTTTATTAGATGTCAAAATCAAGTCACATTCCGCTCCTGCGGTTTTGTATGTCAGAATATCCGAAATCTTGCCCGTATATATTTGATTTTTATTCAAATTCGGGTCAAAAACGGTTATCGAATATTTTGACACGTCCGTTATCTCTGATATTACATCGTCATATGCCAAAGACAGCTTATATGATGACGCAACCATATTTCCCTTTACATCATACGCATATCCCTTTGTGAGCTGGTATTTCTGACCTCTCCATGCGCTGACCGAATTATCGGCATATGTTCCGCCGTACCAATAACGGTCGGGGTCTGTCCATGTCTGGTTCGGCTCGAACTGTTTCTTTTCGCTGTCAAACATTTTTGTAACGCTGAAAACCTTTTCCTTTCTGAAATCGGTTTCGACTCTTACTATGTCGCCGCGTTTAAGATTCAGACTCGATATGTCCGTCATTGAATCAATTTCATATTCCACCGCGCCGCCCATCGATATTCCGGTAAGCTTGTCAATTATCTCACCCTCGGAGCCGAGTGCATTAATAACATCATCATACATAATTATGTTATATTCCTCTTCTTTAGGCTCGGTGTAAACCACAACCAAATCAGGCACAAGAGTGCTGTCCGAATACTTAAACACCTCTACCGTATAGGTCTGCCAATCTTCAAACGTAAATTTGTTTGAATACATTTTTTCCGTATCTTCGATAGTGTTTCCGTTTACAACAATTTCGCCGTTGCCGTTTATTGCCGGAACGGTCATTATATTGGTTGCCGTTGCGTTTATATTTGCGCTCATTCCCAGACGTCTTATTGCCGAAGTATAAACAAGACCCTCGGCACCGTTGGTTGTGCGGTTTAATGTTGTATTCTTATCCTCGCCTGAACCGACATTTCTCGTGTCGATTTTATCTATATTGCCGTCTTTATCGATGTGGTATCTGATAACCTGGCGCTCGATGTTTATGCTGTTTCCGCTCAATTTCGTGTTCCCCGGGAAAGCCGCGGCAACATCCTTGTAATTCTCTGATTTATAGGTCTTTTCATCAATCTTTACCTTTGACGAAAGTTTATAATCTTCGAGCTTATTATCCGATGGTGAATAAATCCTGAACATAATCTCGCTGTCAAATCCGTTGTCGGTAAGAGCAGTGCGCGTAATATATCCGTTCTTCATTCCCTGTGCGTCCGACATCAGACAATCGATTATCTCACCGTAAAGATCGAACCATACCTTGTATGTTGCACCGGTTACAAACTTATCTTTGTTATTTTCAAAAAACGCCTTATCCGCAATATACGATGTGTCACCTATCACAAGTTTTCTGTCCGTGGCGGTGATTTTTGTCAATATTCCCTCTGTCTTTTTCGAGCAAACGATTATTACAAGGCTTTCTTTGTTGTCCGCCGCCGCAATCATATACGGTCCGCTCGAAATGCCGTCCGGTTCAATCTCGCTGTCAAACACATCCTTTATGACATACGATTCGTAATCATCGATACAGATTCTCTCTTGTTTATTCGCCGAATAAAACTTTTTGTCCGCCGAATTGTACGAATCCGCACCGAACAGCTCATAGCTCGTCACGCAAATCAAGTCGCACGCCGATGAGCCGCTGCCCGAGATATATGTGACTTCGCCCTTTCGGCTTCCGTCTATGAGCTTATCTATCTCACTCTTTATGCCCTTGTCATACGACTGTCCGTTCAAAACCGTCACTGCGTTTGACGCTGCGCTTTTCGTTCTTTCTTTTCCCGAATCGCCGTCCGCAAAATAGGTAAGCGTTTTTGTGCTTTCGTCAAAACTCTTTATATCATCGTACAATACCGTTGTTACATCCCTGTCATATCTTCCCGTTGCATAAATAACGGTTTTGGTATTTTTCGTATCTGATTCATCGATATAAGCAAAGTCAACGTACCTTCCGAAAAGAGCGTTTGTGTCAACGTCCGATGTCACCGAAAACTTTTCGCCGTCAATGAACATCCGACCCGACTCGGCTCTTTGGCTGTTCATTGTCTTTCCGTATACGCTTTGAACTCTGCCATCCGAAAATTTTATGTTGTGATAAACCGAAAAGACGGTTTCACCCTTTTCGGGTTTGAGTGTATAAGAATCACCGCTTGCCGAAATCACACTCATAAGGTCGGTTCTCATAGCGTTATACAAAAGTTTTATCGCCTCGGCAAGCGTTATACTGTCGCTCTTTGCCGTGTTAATTCCGAACCCCGCTTTTTGCGCAACCGAAACATATTCATTCATTATTTTATCCGGATCCGCATATGCCTTATATCCCGTCATTGCCGCCATCATTTTACACGCCTGGGGATATGTTATCGGCTCATCGGGATTGAACTTTCCGTCATCGGCTTTATCTATGATTTTGCGGTCAACAAGAATATTTATGCTGTCCGCAGCCCAATAGCTTGTCGGAACATCGGAAAAATATGATATATTCATCTTTCCGTCCTCACCTATTGCCGCCGCGGTATAAGCGGCAAATTCGGCTCTTGTCACAATTTCGTTCGGGTCATATTGCTCCGACAGGGCTATTACCCCCGCCTTTGTCAAAAGCGCAACCTCATCTTTTATCGAATCCTTTATCTCCGACATATTATCTGCCGTTTCGCCGCCCCGGTCGGCAAAAACCATACCGTTTATCGGCGTGATAAGCATAATAAAACACAATGCACAAATAAGAATTTTTTTCATACTCATACCTTTTCCTTTCAGAATTTATAAGACTTTTATCTGTTCGTATTAACAAGCGCAAGATATACTATCTTTGCCGCCTCGGCTCTGGTCGCACTCGCCTTTGGGTTAAAGTTCGTTCCGTCGCCCAATATTATACCTGCTCTTTCCAGATAATAAACACTCTCTTTTGCATAATCCGAAATCTCGCCGTCATCACCGAATACGCCGCCGTCAACCTGCGGCAGGGTCAGCTCTCCGACCGTCAGCATTCTGTTTATCATAACGCACAAATCTTCACGCGTTATATTTTGTCCGTAGCCGAATTCGGTATCGGATACACCCTTTATAATTCCTGCTTTATACGCCGACCGTATATAGGGGTAAGCCCAATTGTTTTCATCCACATCACCAAACGGGCACTCGGTATTGACAAGATTGAGTTTAAACGCAACTGTTATAATCTTTGCAAACTCCTCACGGGTTACATTATCGTTCGGCATAAAGAGTCTTTCGCTCTTTCCGTTCAAAACTCCACGATAGGACAACTGTGTTATTGCGTCCGCCGCCCAAGAAATATCTGCGATGTCATCAAACGGATATATTGTCTTTGAATCTTCATCGCTTGTATTCGGAAGTTCCGCTTCTTTACCGATATACGTATTCTTTGAGCCGAACGAACTTCCCGTTCCGCCCGAGCCGCCCGAACCGCCGCTGCCGCTCGATGAGCTGTTGCCGCCGCTGCCGCTTTCGGTATAATTCGCAATGAATTTTTTAACGTCTGTCAAATCCGAAAAGCTTTGTCTCGTCATTGCCTCGACAAGTTTATCCGATATTGATACACCGTTTGCGCCAAGCTTTGTCTTATAATCGGAAAGAATATTTTTAACCGTATCGGCACTTCCGTTATTTATTGCGCTTACGATAATTACGTCCTCAGCTTTGTTATAAAATTTTTCCGAACCGTCAAACCCTTTTTTCGAGAGCTTTCCGCAAGCATCGCTGAGCACCGTATCGGTCAGATAATCCGCACAAGCCGCGCCGTCTTTGCACAAAACATCGGCATATTCTTTGAGTGTTGAAATCTTTCCGCCGTTTAAATCCGCAATCATACAACAGGTTTTCAAAAGCCTTTGCATCTCTTTAGGCTCGGGAGCACTGTTACCAAGCTCTGTCTTTAACAATGCCGCCACTGCATCTGCATCGTTTATGTTTTCAATCGGAACACCCAAATCCGCTGCCGAATTTTTAAGCACCTCGGATATTTCCGCCGCTGTTTCGGCACTGTTCAGCGCCGCCGATACCGCACCAAACTTTGCTTTATTAATGAAGTAAAATTCCATCACTTCGTTTTCATCCAAAGCCTTTGAGCCGACATACGCGGTATAAAATCCCGAATTTTCAAGCGCAAAATCGAAATTCCATTCGCCTTTTGCCGATGCGTTCTTTTCGGAAACATACACAACATTTCCGCCATCGGGCATTGCCGAACCATCGGAGTTTTTACCGCCGACCACACTCAGCACAACAAAACTGTTTTCATCGGCAAATTTCATCGTACCGCTAAGTTCTATGTAACCGTCATTTACGAACAGCAAATTCTCTGTTTTACCGCTCTCCGAGTCACTTTGGGCATAGGACACTCCTCCGCCGCACAGTGCCATTAAAATTACAAGTACGAAAATTAAACTTTTTCTCAATTTTCTACACTTCCTTTCCGATATTTTGCAATAATTTATTAAAGTTAAAAAATTTTAATTATATACACTTTGTTATTTATCCGACAGTTCTTTTGAGTTCATTGATAAGGCTGTTATTTATGCTATATGTATATAGCATAACTGGGATACCCCATTTAAATTTGTTCGTTTTTCATATATATTACAATTTTAGGACCTTTAAACTTTAATTCAAAAATCTTTCTTTTTATCCTGTTTTAATAATTTAAAGCTATAGTTATTATATATCATTACCACATTATCGTCAACCAAATTTTCATTCACATTGACTATAAATGGTTTAATTTTTGAACAAGTAAATTTCTCTGTTTTTGCCAATAATATATTACACATTTTGTTATATTTATACATATAAATACACATAAGATTTGACTTATACTTAACTCAATTCACCTTTTTTGTAATTATTATAAGCGCTATACTCTTGAATGTAAATGTATAAATCGGTTGTAATTTTGTAAATTTCGGCTTAGTTATATTTCGCACCGTTTTCTTTCAATATATTTTGCACTTTTGATACATCTATATCTCTTACCGAGCACATACTCTCTTTTGCAACGGCCGCGGCTGTTCCCGCCGCCTGTCCCAAAGTACAGCATATCGGCATAATTCTGTACGATGCCTGTGCCTCGTGCGTTGACGATATGCACCGCCCGGCAACCAATAAATTCTCTGTATTTTTCGGGGTCAAACACCGATACGGGATCGTATAATACTCACCGGGCTTAAAGAAATAGTGACTTGTTCCGCTGCCCTCGGGGTTGTGGATGTCTATGTCATAGTTTCCAACCGCAATTGAGTCGTCAAACTTGCGACAGCTTACCAAATCCTCTTGTGTCAATATGTAATCGCCCTCTATCATACGGCTCTCTCTTACACCAATCTCCGATGCGGTCATAAGCATCTGTGCGTTTTTGAACACATCAAAGTTTTCTTTTAAAAACTCAAAAAGCTCAAAAGCCTGTTCCCTCGCCTCTATCTCTGCCATTGTAATATCCTCGGCGTTTGTCGGACATTTTTTGACTATTCGCGTTGTGTTAAAATGAATTATTCCGTCAATGGGCACAACGAACGCCAAAATATCCTCACGCGGATTTTTTATCTTTCCGCTCTCTTTAAACTCATCATATAACCTGTTCATTTCGCCGATGTTTTTAAAAAACTCATCGGTATCAACGTTACAAACCCTAAAGCACAGCGTCATCGGCTGACACAAGCCGTCCTCGGCTCTACCGATATGATAAGGACAGCCGCAAAGCACCGCCAAATCACCGTCACCCGTTGCATCTATAAAATAATCGGCATAATACTTTTGTGTTCCCGATTTATTGACAACAGTTATGCTTTTTATGTTGCCGCCGGACACATCCGCATCAACCAGATTTGTATTAAACAAAATCGATACGCCGTCTTTTATCAGCATTCGGTTCAAAATGAGTTTTAAATATTCCTCATTAAAACAGCTCTCGCCTCTGAGCGCACCATATTCTTTAAGCAGACTATGTATCTCCGAAAAGATTCCCCGGCTCAAATACATTTTTTCACCCGTATCGGGCGAAGTCGTCCAATACGGCATAAACGGATTGACCAAACAATTCACCGCTGCGCCGCCGAAACAGTTGCTTTTATCAAATATCATAACCGAAAGCCCGCGCCGTGCCGCCGCCAATGCCGCCGCAACTCCCGAGAATCCGCCGCCCGATACTATTAAATCAAAACTTTTTTCCATACTTATACCGCCTTTAATTTTAAAAATTATTTTTACGTCTATAAATATTTTCGGTTTTTGGTTTATGCTTGTATCATATCACTAATTTGACAAAATTACATTCAAAATATTGCTTAAAACATTGCATATCTTAACATCTATAGACATTTTACAGAATAAGGCGGTCTTTAAATTCGACATATTTATTTTCCGCCTTATCCCGTCTGAATGTATAATATCATACATTATTTATGAATTTCTTGAAAAAACGAAATAAAACCTTGAACAAACGAAACAAATGTGCTATAATACACCTAATAAATAACGAAAGTGTGATTATATGTCAAATAATATTGCCGAAGAAAGCAAATCGGGCAAGTATGTACCCCTGCAAGACATTTTGGATATAATTTGCGCTGACTCTCGCATTCAGATACACATTCAGGGGATATATCACGGGTTTTATATAAAAGAACTCGATGTTTCGAACAAATACAAGATGCACTTTAAGCATTTTTGTGATATTGCCAAAAGCACCCCCGAGGGGTTTAATCTGTGCATTTGTTGTAAAATGCACTCAAATCACAAAGCGGCATACGAAAAAAAGCCGTTTTTCGGGCATTGTCCGTTCGGTCTTTACGAATATGTGCGACCCATTGAAGTTTTCGGCGATGTAATCTGCATTTTATATATAGGAAATATGGTCATTGACCGCAGCGAAAGCCTTTTCAGAATCAAAAAAGCGGCAAGGCTCACCGGGGTTGATGAGGAAAAGCTCACCGATGAGCTGAGATATTGCGAAAACACAACCGATGCGTCAAAATATGTTAAAATTGCGGAAATTCTCGAAAGTTATATACGGCTGCTTTACGAAAAAATCACCTCTGCCCCCGATTATGTAAAGCCCTCATATACCTCGTCAAAACTGTGGGAGATTCTGGATTATGTGAATTACAATTACACAAAAAACATCACGCTGAAACAGCTTTCAAAGCTTTATTTTATAAATGAGAAATATCTCGGAAAGCTCTTAAATGCGCAATATAAGATGCCGTTTCATGAATATTTGAATAATTTAAGGTTAAAAGCCGCCGAGAACCTGCTTAAAACAACAAGCAAAAGCATTATAGAAATAGCCTTTGACTGTGGTTATCAAAGCGTCAACTATTTCAACCGCCGATTTTATAAAAAATATAATGTCACCCCGTCACAATACAGAAAAAAAGAAACGCAGCATACCGAATTTTAAAATCGGTATGCTGCGTCCGTTTTATACGCTTTTGTTCAAAATTTACATATTTGAATTGTACGGGTCAAAGTCAAGCCCGAGCGATTTCATATAATCGTCATAAAAGCCGAGCTGTTTAACGCTTGTCGTTGTCTTGTTCAAGACCGCACACATCGAGCCGTCATACGCAACGTTGACGCCGCTGAACTTAACAACCATACCCGACGGGTTTTGAACATTGAATTGTTCGCCCCAGTATGCGCTTACATAATCGTTGTAATCGGTATTTTCGGACATAGATGTCTTTCTCGGTGTGATAAACGTAATCTGTGAATACGAACCCGTATCATTCTTTGTCAAAGAGCGCAAAAAGTACGTGCCGCTTTCGTTATCATAGCATATTACGCCGTAAACCGAACAGAGAGTACCCTCGGGTGCCTCGGTCATTTCTTTGACAGTACAGTTATTTTCGGTAACTTTTGTCGGAATTATAATTGCCGAACGGTTGGGGTTATCCCACGTTATGCTTGCGTCAAACGCCTCTGACACGGCGCGCAAAGGTATATACGTTCTGTCATTGCTGATAATGGGCGGAACCTCAAGTTTGATATGCTCGGGTGTCTCGGACGGCTCGCCGTTCACGATTTTGTATTTGCTCATAATACTGTTTCCTATCTGAAGCGATAACAGAGTATCATATTTAACTATCTGAACGCTTTTTGATTCGTTGAACCAATACACTGTTGCATCCAAAGCCTTTGAAATATCACGCAGAGGTATCATTGTACGCTCTTGATAAATCATAGGCTGAACATCACCGAATTCAAGCTTTTGCCCGATAACGACATTTGCATCGCCCGTTGCAAAAGCTGTGTACGGCAAGGTCACAGCCAAAACACATGACGTAAGTATTCCCGCAATCGGTTTAACAATTTTCTTTATATTTTTCACGATAATCATCCTCTCGGTTTTAGTCTATCTCTATTATATAACATCATCGTCCGAAATGCAAGGCTTAGTTTGTAAATTTTTTATAAAGAATGTGCCAAATTTTATTGTGATAATCATTTGAATTTTAACAATAATTTATTTCGCCGAATTTCGCGCCCCGATTTCAACATAATTCGCCAAAATACGGAACAATCCGCAAAGGACGAACCTTTGCGGATTGCATAAAATTGCTGTGTTAATTTTGAGATTGTCTCTCGTCAAGTTTAATTCGATGATTTTATTTCCGTCCATAAATCCTGCATATATCGGTTTGCCTCATCGGACAGATTGCGGAACGTTTCACAGCGTTCGTTCAAAAATTCATCATCGGGATAAGATATGCCGTCCTCTTTGATTTCATCGTCCAAAAGCTCATATGTACCGCTGTTCGGCGTTGAATATCCGAGATATTCGGCAACGGCAAGGGCGGTCTCGGGTTCGCACATAAAGTTTATGTACATCTCCGCCGCCTGTTTTTGCTTTGCGCATTTGGGAATACACATCGCATCGATAAACAGATTTGTTCCGTTTTTCGGAAGGACAAAGCCGAGGCTTTCGTTATCCTCCATCATCGTGATGGCGTCACCGGCATAGTACGGTGCAAAAGCCGCCTCACCCGCGCCCATTTTATCAAAAATTTCGTCCATTACATATGCCTGAACGTTCTTCTTTTGCTCTTTGAGCTTATCCGCCGCCGCACGAAGTTCCTTTTTATCCTCGGTATTCATCGACTGTCCCAAAAGGGATTGAGCAATCGCGAACGCGTCACGCGGATTATCAAACATCAATACATTATCGGCATAATCGCTGTTCCAGAAAACATCCCAGTCTATTTCGTCCTCGGACAGGTCGGTAAGCTCGCTGTTATAGACGATTCCGACCGTTCCCCATGTATAAGGAATCGAATATTTTGCGTCACTGTCATATTCGGGCGACTTAAATTTATCCATTATGTATTTATAGTTTGGGATATTATCAAAGTCGAGCGGCTGTAACATATCTTCTTTAATCATACGCGAAATCATGTAATCGGACGGAATTATTACGTCATAGCTCGCCGCGCCCGCCCTGAGCTTTGCATATAATTCTTCGTTTGTGGCATAAGTGCTGTAGTTTATCTTTATGCCGGTAAGCTTGGTAAATTCGGAATTAATATCGATTGTTCCGTCCTCACCGGTCGGAACATATTCACCCCAGTTATACACGTTTATCGTTATGTCCTGCCCTTTAAGCGCGGTATAATATTCGGGGTCATCGACCGTGAGTTCATCGGGAACATCGGTATCAAAACCGCCGAGAGTCAGGATTGTCATACCTATGACAAGACAAACCGCAACGGCAGACACGGCAACCCTTTTTATAACCCTGCGTTTTGCCTCGCTCAAATGCTTTTCCTCATAAGCGTTAAGCTTTTTGGCGTTTGCTCTGCGGCGCTCGATGATATTCTTTGCCACAAGCACAATGAGGACTATCACAAATATTATTGTCGAAAGCGCATTTATTTCGGGGCTTACCTTTCGGCGTGTCATCGAATATATAGTAATCGGCAAGGTCTGTGACGTTGCTCCGCTCGTGAAATAGCTGATAACAAAGTCATCGAGAGAGAACGTGAATGACATCATAAATCCCGACAGAACACCCGGCATAATTTCGGGCATAACCGCTTTAAAAAACGACTTTACCGGTCCGCAGCCGAGGTCCTGTGCCGCCTCATAAATATTCGGCTGCATCTGTCGGAATTTCGGCATAACGTTTAAGACCACATACGGTACGCCAAACGTGATATGTGCGATTATAAGCGTGACAAAGCCGAACTCTAAATTCATTCGTGCCTGAAAAAACACAAACAAAAGCATAAGAGATACGCCCGTCACAATCTCGGGATTAACGATAGGAATATTTGTCACCTGCATTACCGCCGCCTTTGAATGCTTTCCCATTCGGCTTATTCCGATTGCAGCAAGCGTTCCGAGAACCGTTGCGGCAACCGATGCGCAAACGGCAATAATAACGGTATTGCCGAGAGATTTTAAGATAAGCTCGTTATGAAAAAGCCGAACGTACCAATCAAGAGTGAATCCCGACATAACCGAGCGGCTTTTGGTTGTATTAAACGAGAACACAATCATTACGAATATCGGTATGTACAAAAAGAGAGTGACTATCGCGAGGTACAGCTTTGACAGAGTACCGCATTTTTTATCGGATGATTTTTTCATTTATAAAGTTACCCCCTTTTTATAAAAGTACACGGTCGTCATCATCGGAATCGAACTGATGCATTACCGCCATAATAATCAGAACAATCACCATAAGAACAAGCGAGATTGCCGCGCCGAGATTCGGATTGTACGCGTTGCCCAAGAACTGCATCTCAATCAAATCGCCGATGAGCAGATTAGAACCGCCGCCGAGCATACGCGATATTATAAACGTACTTATCGCCGGGACAAAAACCATTGTTATTCCCGACATAATCCCCGGAAGGCTTAGCGGTACAACCACACGCATAATCGTGCTTCCTCTGCCACAGCCGAGGTCTTGAGCCGCCTCTAACACGCTGTCATCAATTTTAACCATAACCGAATACAGCGGAAGAATCATATACGGAAGGTAGTTATATACCATACCGAGAACGATTGCGCCCTGGGTGTTAAGCATCTTTAAAGGTCCGATACCGACCAGTCCCAAAAGCGAATTTATCACGCCTTCGTTTCCCAAAAGCGTCATCCATGCATAGGTGCGCAAAAGAAAGTTCATCCACATCGGAAGCATCACAATCATAAGCATTGTGCTTTGCACCTTTGTATTCATTCGCGAGAGTATGTACGCCAGGGGATAAGAAATCACAAGGCATATCAAAGTCGATAAAGCCGCCATCCAGACCGAACGCCAAAAAATGCTGCCGTACTGACACGCCTCTCTTAAATATTCAAGAGTAAATTCGCCGCTGTCGGTTACGAACGCAAAGAATCCGACCATTATAAGCGGAATGATAACGAATACACCCATCCACAAAAGATACGGGGATGCGGTAAGCTTTTGTCCTATTCCTTTTTTTACTGTCAATATTATCACCCGACCTTTCGATTAAGAGTCCATCTTGTGCATAATGTGAATATCATCGGGTCCGAAAGATATTCCGACCTCTGAATCCACCTGTGCGGCACGTGTCGAGTGAACAAGCCAGCTGAAATCCGATGAGTCAACCACCATTTCATAGTGAACGCCCTTAAACGTCACCGAGCGCACAATGCCCTTAATCTTTCGGTTTTCCGCCGATGTGATGGTTATGTCCTCGGGTCGGATAACAACGTCAACGGGTGCGTTTTCGCCGAAACCGCTGTCAACACATTCAAATTCGTGACCGCAAATCAGGACGCTGCGGTCACAGAGCATTATACCGTCAAGAATGTTGCTCTCGCCGATAAAGTCGGCAACGAATGCGTTCTTGGGTTCGTTATATATGTCCACGGGCGCGCCAACCTGTTGAATGTTTCCGTCTTTCATTACAACAACGGTATCGCTCATCGTCAAAGCCTCTTCCTGGTCATGGGTTACATATATGAATGTAATTTCAAGACTTTGCTGCATACGTTTAAGCTCGTTCTGCATCTCTTTGCGCAGCTTTAAGTCAAGCGCGCCGAGAGGTTCGTCAAGCAACAAAACTTTTGGTCGGTTTATAAGCGCACGCGCGATTGCGACACGCTGTTGCTGACCGCCCGAGAGGTTTTGAACGTTGCGCTGTTCAAAGCCTTTGAGGTTGACAAGATTCAGCATTTCGCCGACACGATTTTTAATTTCGTCCTCGGAAAGCTTTTTGACTCTAAGTCCAAACGCGATGTTTTCGAACACGTTCAGATGCGGAAAGAGCGCGTATTTTTGAAAAACGGTGTTTACGTTGCGCTTATAAGGCGGCAGATTAGTAATCTGTTTGCCCTCAAACATAACGCTTCCTCTGTCGGGCTTTAAAAAGCCGCCGATTATACGCAGAGTTGTTGTTTTTCCGCAGCCGGACGGACCGAGAAGCGTTACAAATTCTTTGTCGCGGATGTCCAGGTTGATTTTGTTCAGAATTGTTTCGCCGTCAAAGGTTACTTCAACATCATTCAGGCTGACAATATTCTCCAATAGAGATACCCCCAATCATATTTTGGTATATTTTTATACATAATAATTACAATATATTATTTTCGCCGAAAAGTCAAGTCTTTAAAATGTAGATTTTTGAACCCCTGCGGCTCAAACTTTAGGTAAATAAAACAATAAATGAGCATATTTGACAACCGAACGTCAAATATCATATCCGATAATACTTATTTTCGCTCCAATATGCTGAATATGCCCGATTGAAGAATGTCATTGAACATAGACATAATATCGCCGCGCACGCTCTCAAAATCACCCTCACGCGTACAGCATTCCGTTATCACACCCCACAAGCCGTTACAGATTAGCGCCGCCATCTGCCGCGGCGGATATTTCGGGCGCATTTGGGCGCTGTGGCGTATGATATAGTCATAGACGTTTCTGAAAATATGCTGATAAAACGCCGAATAAAGATACGGATTGCGCTCGGATGAAATCATTGCAAAAATCCGCCTGTTTCGGCTGTACAGATTCAATATGCAATCCAACATATTATAATATCCGAAAAGAGCAAGCCGATTCGGATTATTCCGTTCCTGAAGGCGGTAGTAATCCGTGACCGCCTCTTTGACATAATCGCCGAAAATTTCTTCGGCAAGGTCATATTTGTCATCATAATGGGTATAAAATGTGATACGGCTCGTTTCGCCGAGACGGCAAAGCTCGGATACCGTTATTTTTTCAAACGGCATATCACAAATCATCTCTATCATCGTCCTTTTTAAATTCCGCTTGGTTTTGATTACTCGTTTATCCTCCATAATGTGTTTATCCTCCTTGTGTCACAAGTCATTTGTTTACAGTTTTATAAATGTGTATAATTAACTTTCATTTTTTGATTTATGTAATTGCTTTTTTATTCGTTTTGAGTTATTTTAACATATGTATAAAAAAATTACAAGGTGTAAGGAGAAATTTATTTTGGAAAATAACTATGTTATCACCTGTTGTTCGACGGCAGATATGCCAAAAGAATATCTTGACAAAAGAAATATCCCGTATGTCTGTTTCCATTTTGTGATTGACGGAAAATCTTATCCCGATGACTTGGGTGAAACGGTCAAAATATCGGATTTTTATAAAATGATTGCTGACGGTGCCATGCCGACCACATCGCAGGTAAACACCGATGAATTTATGCAATTTTTTGAGCCGTATCTCAAAGACGGAAAGGATATTATTCATCTTTCTTTGTCAACGGGAATATCAGGCGTTTATAACTCGGCGAGGATTGCGGCAGAGGAATTGTCGGCGAAATATCCAGAAAGAAACATCACCGTTATCGATACACTCTGTGCATCGGCGGGTTTTGGCTTGATTATCGATATGGCGGCGGACAGACGCGATTCGGGCATGGGCTATGACGAGCTTTGCAAATGGATAGAGGATAACAAAAAAACCGTTCATCACTGGTTCTTTACAACCGACCTCTTTCATCTCAAAAGAGGCGGCAGAGTCACCGCAACGGCAGCTATTGCCGGGACTGTTCTCAGGATATGTCCGCTTATGCACGTTGATAACGAGGGCAAGCTCACCCCCGTTGAAAAGGTTCGCACCAAAAAGAAAGTTATCGAAAGAATCGTTGAGCGTATGAAAGAAAACGCGGTCGGCGGCACAGATTATAACGGAAAGTGCTTTATATCAAACTCGGCGTGCTATGACGATGCGCGCGAGGTTGCCGACAGAATCGAGGCGGCTTTTCCGAAACTTGCCGCACCCGTTATGATAAATGATATAGGAACGGTTATCGGAAGCCATACCGGCATAGGTACTGTGGCAGTATTCTTTGTCGGCGGCGACCGTGATAAAAATATTTAGCCGCAAAATCGGTAGAATTCCGATAAAAGGGGAGAAGTGTCCGACAGTTGTCTCTGTTCGGTACTTAAACAAATCGTCCGCGCAAGTTATGCGCGGACGATTTGTTTTTAAACGGACGTAATCGCGGCGGAATACTCTTTTTTATCGAGCGGCGGCGGCAAAGGCTTTTCGCTTATAATATAATCAATGTCGCGCACTGTACAGATAGCGTTGACGTATGACTTGCCGATTTTGCTGCTGTCACAGAGCAAGACTCTCTTTTCGGCGTGCCTGAGCATTATGCGCCGAACCCAATTTTCCTCCACCGAAAAATCGGTTGCACAACCGTCAACGGTCAAGCCGCGGCAGGAAAAGAACAAAAGGTTTGCCGTATAACGTTCAATAATCGAATAAGCCTCAGGACCGACAAGCGACATACACGAGGTTATAAGCTCGCCGCCCGTGGCCAAAACCTTTATCCCGTGTTCGCCTGCGGATTGCATCAATTTAAGACCGCTTGTTATAACGGTAAGATTCTTTTTGTTTGCCAAAAACGGAATTATATTGTATGCGCTCGTTGACGCGTCAAGCAGGATAACATCTCCGTCATTGACAAGCTCGGCGGCGGCTCTGCCCATTTTCGACTTTGCCGTACCATGTTCAAGTTCGCGCAGTATAAACGGAATTTTCGAATCCGCCATACTGCTGTTATTCAAAACCGCTCCGCCGTGCGTTCGATGTATGAGCTGCATCTTTTCAAGATTGGCAAGGTCGCGGCGGATTGACGGGCGGCTTGCATAAAGCTTGTCGGCAAGATACGCAACGGTCACCTGTTCCTCGGCAAGCAGGATTTTTATTATCTCTTTTTCTCTGTCCTTGTTCACGTTTGATTCTCCTTTAAAAATTTTATATTCTTGGTGAATATACGCATAATTCGTGGTATACATTCCGTTTTTCGGGAACCCTATTTCGCATACATTACGTTTGATTTTTAATAAATATACCACAAAATCATCCGTTCGTCAATAAAAATATGAGCGTTTGAGCGTTTTTAAACCTCGAAATGAGCGTTTTCGCGAGCGAATAATCACAAATCACGGCGTACCTTGATTTTTAAAATTAACGTGCTATTATATATGTTAAACATTGGTGAAAGAGGGTCTTATTTTGAAAAAATCCGATAAAGTAAAAACCATTGCCCTTCAGGCGCATATGGGTGCTGCAAGCGAATATCCCGAAAATTCAATGTCGGCTTACCGAGCGGCGGCGGAACAGGGATATGACGTGATTGAACTCGACCTCGGATATACGGCGGATAAAAAAATCGTTACGCTGCACGATGATACGATAAACCGAACGGCATCTCCGGCATACGGCACCGTGCCGACCAAAGAAATACGAATAAATGACATTACATATACTGAGGCTCTCAAATACGATTTGGGAATCGGTGTGTCGAATAAATTCCGCGGCGAAAAAATTCCGCTCTTTGATGATGTTTTGACTTTGGCAAAATCAGAGGGTATACGCCTTAAAATCGATAATAAGATACAAAGGTTCTCTGATGAAATGCTCGGCATTTTATTTGAGCTTTTAATCCCGTATCAAGACTTAATTTCGATAACCTCAAACGACATAGAGTTTATTAAAAAGTGTCTCAAGCGACTTCCGAACACGGCAATCGATTATGACGGCGAGGTTACAGCAAACACCCTAAACGAGTTAAGTGCCCTTATTCCGCGCGAGCGGCTCACGGTATGGCTCCCGTTCGAGTGTCGGCGCACATCGTGGGTAAGAGTTCCTTTCGCTGATGAAGAATCAGCGTCAAAGATTAAAAATTTCGCCAAACTCGGAATATGGATTATCGATAACTATGCGGATTTTTATAAAGCAACAGAGCGCTTTAATCCCGACATTATCGAAACGGACGGAACGATAAAACCTTTTAAAAATTGCGGCATAATATACGATATGCACACACATTCCGAAAATTCACACGATTCCGCGTGTCCCGTGACCGATATGAAAAAATGCGCGAAATCGCGCGGTCTGAAAGGCTTTGCCGTTACCGACCATTGCGATATTGAGTATTGCGAAACAATCGATTTGGATAAGGTATTGATCGGTTCGACACACGATGCTCAATCGGCAAACGAAAGCGGCGGCGTTGAGGTCATAAAAGGCGTTGAAATGGGCGAAGCCTTTTGGTTTCCCGATGCGGCGGCGAATATTCTAAAAAAATATGATACCGATGTCGTCATCGGCTCTGTTCACGCGGTGAAGTTTGACGGTTACGAAATGCCGTACTCAACGATTAACTTCGGCGAACTCGGCAAGGAAACAACCGAAAAATATTTTGACAAATATTTTGATGATATGTATGTTATGCTCAATGAATGTGATTTTGACATACTTGCACATCTGACCTGTCCTTTGAGATACATTAACGGAAAGTACGGCTTAAATATTGATGCAAAAAATTACCGTGCCAAGATAGAGAAAGTCTTAAAAGAGGTAATAAAGCGCAAGATTGCGCTTGAAATAAACACCTCATGCGTATACAAAGACAGCGTCTATTGCGAGTTTATGCCCGAGAAATGGATTCTTGAAATGTACAGAGATATGGGCGGATATTTGATTACGCTCGGTTCGGATGCACACATAAGCCAAAATTCGGCAAACAGTTTTGACGCGGCATACGAGATTATTAAAGAGATTGGCTTTGAAAACATATACTATTATAAAAACAGGCGCGCGATACAATGCGCAGTCAAATATTAAGGGGGAATACATATGAAAGCTGCTGTATTTTACGGAAAGAATAATCTAAATATAGAAGAAAAGGACATCCCAAAAGCGAAAGCCGATGAGGTCGTTATAAAAGTTATGGCTTGCGGCGTATGCGGAACGGATATTCATATTTTCGACGGTGACGAGGGCGCGGCGGCAACACCGCCCGGAACAACGCTCGGTCACGAATTTTCGGGAGTGGTAACAGAAGTCGGCGATAATGTAAAGACTGTTTCGGTCGGTGACAGAGTGTGCGTTGACCCAAACAAATTGTGCGGAAGCTGTTATTATTGCAAAAGCGCGATCGGTCATTTTTGTGATAACATAATCGGTATAGGAACAACCGTGGACGGCGGATTCGCACAGTATTGCGCCGTTCCCGTAAGTCAGGTATACAAGATTGCCGATACGACAACATTCGAACAAGCGGCAATGTGCGAACCCGTTGCGTGCTGTATGCACGGAATCGATATGTGTGATATAAAAACGGATGATACGGTGGTTGTTATCGGATGCGGTATGATTGGAATGATAATGCTTCAGCTGGCAAAGACATCAGGTGCGGCAAAGATTATTGCGATAGAGCCTCAGAGCGAAAAACGCGCTCTCGCCGAAAAGCTCGGTGCGGATTTTTGCATAGACCCCACATCGCAAGACGCGAAAGATGCTTTGACCCGACACGGGATAAACAGGGTCAGCAAGGTTATCGAATGTGTCGGCCGCGCATCAACTATGGAACAGGCGATTGATATTGCCGGTAAAAAGTCAATCGTAATGTTCTTTGGTCTGACCGCGCCCAACGATACCGTTTCGATAAAACCGTTTGAGATTTTCAAAAAAGAAATAGAGATTAAGGCATCATACATCAATCCGTACACACAACAGCGCGCAATTGAAATGATTGATTCAAATCGTATAGACATAAGCACTCCCGTTTATAAAACGGTGTCTCTCGATGAGCTTCCCGTGATTTTGGCGGACAAAGATTTGCGTCGCCGCGGAAAGTTTATCATAAATCCGAACATATGAGGTATTGAGATATGAAAGATACATTATTCGCAATAGGCGAAGCTCTTATTGACTTTATACCCGACAAATATGGCTGTGACTTCTCTGAGGTCACGGCTTTTGCGCCCAAAATAGGGGGCGCGCCGACAAACGTGCTCGGTGCTTTTTCCAAGCTCGGCGGAAAGACTCAGCTTTGCACACAGCTCGGGAATGACCCGTTCGGCGATAAGATTTCAGACGCGCTCAAACAATATAATATAGGCACCGAATTTGTGACCCGAACCGATGCGGCAAACACCGCGCTTGCATTCGTGAGTCTCAGCGCGGATGGCGCAAGAACATTTTCATTTTATCGGAATCCGTCCGCCGATATGCTTTATACCGCGGAAAATTTGAAAAAATCGGATTTCAAAAACTGCTTTGCATTGCATTTTTGTTCCGTGTCGCTCGGTGACTTTCCCATGAAAGACGCACACAGACGCGCAATAGAATTTGCAAAGCAAAACGGCGCAATAATCAGCTTTGACCCGAATTTGAGATTTCCGCTTTGGAAAAGCCGAGAGGATTTAAAAGCGGCGGTAATCGAATTTCTGGCTTATGCGGACATAATAAAAATTTCGGACGAAGAACTTTCATTCATAACCGAAACAGATAATGTTCAAAAGGGATGTCAAAGACTTTTAAAGACAGCAAAGCTTGTATTGCACACTTGCGGAGCGGACGGGGCATATGCATTCACGTCAAACGCACAGGCATTTTCACCGTCCGAAAAGATTAAAGCTATCGACACAACGGGCGCAGGCGATGCGTTTTGCGGTTCGTTTTTGTATAATCTTTATCAAAACGGAATCGACAGAGATGGTCTCGAAAGACTGTCCGAGACCGAGCTTAAAAACTATCTCGCGGCATCCAACAAATATTGCGGCGAAAGCGTTCAAAGATTCGGTGCGATTGAATCGTATCCGAACACACTTTAATATAACAAACCAAACCGAAAGGCGGAGATATAATGACAACAGATAACTTTCAGATATACCAGCTTGCGCTTGCCGTAAGGGTAATAACAGCAGGTATATGCGGTGTAATAATAGGCCTCGAAAGGCTTACACGTTCCAAAAGCGCAGGTGTCAGAACACACTGTATTGTTGCGGTCGGAGCGGCTCTGATGATGGTAATTTCAAAATACGGATTTTCAGATACGATATCGGGTGAAATGGGAATGCGCGGCGCGGACGGCGCACGGATTGCCGCCCAGGTGGTAAGCGGAATAGGCTTTTTGGGTGCAGGAATGATTTTCGTGCACAAAAATTCAATAACGGGACTTACAACCGCAGCGGGAATATGGGCAACGGCAGGAATAGGTATGTCAATCGGCGCAGGTCTCTATGTTCTGGGTTTTGTCACAATGCTGACAATTGTTGCGGCACAGATTTTGCTGCATCGAAATTTCAGATGGCTGCAAATGCCAAAAAGCAAGGCATTATACATAAGCGATGTTGACGCAGCGGATTATCAGATACACATAAAAACTATGCTGTCCGAAATCGGCGCAACCGTATCGGATGTATCCGTTGAGAAAAACAAAGAAACCGAAACGAGAAATTATAAAATAGTTTTTGAAGTTCCCGAAAACATAAACGAAGACGAAATAGTCGATAAAATAAGTTATAATTGCAAGATAAAGAGTTTGGCATAACCCTTTATCTTCGAAATTTTTATGTTTCTTATTCAATTTTATCGGGGGCGGCGTAATCCGTCCCCGATATTTATTTCTCTGTCTCTCCCTCTGTCTTTACCTCTAATTTATGTATCAGATTTTCATTTATTTTTATAACATACAATAATTTAAGGATAATACTCCGCCAAGTATAAACTTTTTTGAGAAAAACAAGTTTTTTTGAAAAAAGTGCTTGACCATGACATAACGTCATCCTTTATACTCATGGTACAAACAGAAAATCAGACTGAAAAACAAGAGACAGACAAAACATAACGATAACAAAATCAGAAAAAAGGAGAACCATTATGAGAGTATTTGTAACAGGTGTAAAAGGCCAGCTCGGCCATGACGTCATGAATGAACTTGCAAAACGCGGTCATGAAGGAATCGGCGTTGATATTGAAGAAATGGATATCACCGATGCAGAAAGCGTAAGAAAAGTCATTACCGAAGCAAACCCGGATGTCGTAATCCACTGTGCAGCATGGACCGCTGTAGACCTTGCTGAGGATGATGACAAAAAAGAAAAAGTACATCAGGTCAATGCAGTCGGAACCGAGAACATCGCAAAAGTCTGCCATGATCTTGACTGCAAAATGATCTACATCTCCACCGACTACGTATTCGACGGCCAGGGCACCCGCCCGTGGGAGCCGGATGATGAGCGTCATCCGCTGAACGTATACGGCCAGACGAAATACGAGGGAGAGCTCGCGGTAGAGAAATGGGTGAAAAAATTCTACATCGTCCGCATCGCATGGGTATTCGGCGTGAACGGAA
>URAN01000028.1 GCA_900545865.1 uncultured Eubacteriales bacterium | reverse complement strand
ACGCACGGTGGTGTGAGAGGGGCGAAGCTCATTAAGAGTTAGCCTCTACTCGATTCCTGCGGACGATAATCAATGTCACATATTACGCCGTCTATATCGTCCGCGTTGCATACGTTGAATAAAAACGTCTTTCCGATTTTTGAGTTGTCGCATAAAAAATATCTATGGGTCGAATGTTCAAGCATCGCCATACGCAACTCCGTTTCGGATTCCGAAAAATCGGTTATTTTTCCGTTGCGGCTCAGCCCTTGTGACGAAAAGAACATAAAGTCGGCGTGCATACCTCCTATTGTTCTGAGCGCAATTGCACCGGTGAAAGCAAGCGAGTTATTGATAAGTCGACCGCCGGTGCAATAGGCGCGAATGTGTCTTTGTGAAAGTATGGTAAGAGCCTTTATTCCGTTGGTTATTACAGTAATGTTTTGTTCGGGTTCTATAAAATTCGCGACAAATGACGCGGTTGATGACGCGTCTATAAAGACTGTACTCCCGTTGGTGATGAGTGCCGCCGCTTTCTTTGCGACAGAAAGCTTTATATTCTCATTGAAATTCTCTCTCACCGCGAGGGGGACATCCCTGTTATCGTGAGAAACGATTGAAACACCGCCGTAACAGGTGCTTACAAGTCCGTCGCTTTCAAGTTTTTTTAGGTCGCGCCGAATTGTCACGGGCGAAACATACAGCCGCTTTGCCAGGTCGTTCGGGGTACTGTATTTCTCTTGTTTTAGGATTTCCATAATGGTGTCAAAACGTTCGTTTTTAATCATAAATAATCACAACCTTTGTTTGTTTTTGTATAATTGTACTGCGTTTTTTGAATAATTCACAATATGTAAAACATATTTTTAAATATTATTGACAAGTGTTGAACATTGTGCTATAAATTACTTGTATTTTATAATAAAAAATTATTTTTGTCAAGCAGACACCGATTACTGTTGAAACATAAAAATTTATTACATTCTAAAACCGAGGGTTTTATTCGGTGCTTGCTCGAACCGAAACGGAGGAAAACAAATGGGTACAATAACAATAGTGGGTTCGGGAATGATGGGTTCGGCAATGGCTTTTCCCGCGTGTGATAACGGACATAAAGTAAGACTTGTCGGAACGCCGCTCGACAGAGAGATAATCGACCGTGCAAAAACCGATGGGTATCATATTACGCTTAAAAGACGTCTGCCCGATGGGGTGGAATGTTATCAGATTGAGGAACTCAATACGGCATTGGAGGGTTGTGACCTGCTCATCGGCGGCGTCAGCAGTTTCGGCATAGAGTGGTTCAGTGATGAAGTTTTGCCTAAGATTCCGAAAAGCCTGCCCGTTATTTCGATAACAAAAGGTTTGCATACAACGAATGACGGCGAATTTGTGTCATTTCCCGATTATTTGGCAACAAAGCCGGGTTGTGGCGGTATTTCGCTAAATGCAATCGGCGGTCCATGTATAAGCTTTGAACTTGCCGACAGGCATCATACGTTTGTCGCGTTCTGCGGTCACGATATAGAGATTCTGAAAAAGATAAAAAATATGCTGGCTACCGATTATTATCATATAAATATCACCGATGATGTGATAGGACTCGAAACCGCCGTTGCGATGAAAAACGCTTATGCGCTCGGGGTTGCACTTGCAATAGGAATGGCGGAGAATAAAAACGGCATCGGATGTGCGGAAGAATACAATCCGCAAGCGGCGCTTTTTGCACAAAGTGTACGCGAAACGATTGAACTTTTGAGGATTGCGGGCGGATGTGCGAACGAAATACTGTACAACGCCGGGGATTTATACGTGACAGTGTTTGGCGGACGAACCAGAAAAATCGGAGCGTTTCTCGGGCGTGGTATGACCTTTACACAGGCACGCGAGAAGCTCAAAGGCGTGACGCTCGAATCCGTTGCGATAGCACAGGTTGTTGTCGATGCGTTAAAACAGAGGGGCGAGAATTTGTCAAAATTTCCGCTTTTGTGCCACATATACGATATGATAACGAAAAATATCACTGTTGATGTGCCATGGAAAAGATTTGAAAAATAGACTTAATTTTAGCGGAAAGAGGCGGATAAAATCGAGAGTTTTGAATGGCTGAGAAAATGAAATTTGATTTTTGCGGCTCTGTATGTTATAATAAAGAATACAGAGCAGTTGCAATCTTTTGGTGCAGGCACGAACGGGACACAGGGCTTGCAACAAAAGGCGAGAGCTTGACAGCTTTAAAGAAAATATTGATTTAAAGGGAGAGAAGTTATGATGAATAACGGTATAGAAATGCTCAACGATACGTTGAGCATATTTGAAAAGGGATATTATTACATAGAAAATAAAAAAGTTAAAATAAAACTGACGAGAGACGAACAGGAAAATGTCAGGGTATTTTTGCCGAATGAGATAAATGAATTAGAGAATTACAGATTTGATAAAAAGTTTTTTTCAGCGGATAAATGCGTTTATGGGTGTGAAAATACAGATTCGTTTTTGTCCGCACGGCAAATGACTAAAGAATTTCTGCATAGCATTATTGGAATTTGACAATATAGAACAAAAGTGGCTTGATAATTTAGAATTATATGATGTGATTGATGAAATATCGACGGATTTATGCTATGGCTGTGTTTTGAACAAATCAGGTAACTATAACGACCCCGAGTGGGTGCGAAAATATGTTGATTGCCGACGAATATGTCGATAATAAAAGTAAAAAAATGGATAAATGCTGACACTTTTTCCTGTTTTTGTGTATTTTATACAAAAACATGGCGCTGTTTTCTACACGAAAATTAAAAAAGCCATTGAAATTTCATATATCTTATGTTATACTTAGTTATAGTATAAATTATATACCAGGAGGTTATGGCTTAATGGCTAAACATTTTAAAACCATGGATGGTAACTGTGCCGCTGCGCATTGTGCATATGCGTTCACGGAAGTCGCAGCTATCTATCCTATTACGCCCTCGTCCACAATGGCAGAGTATGTCGATGAGTGGAGTGCAAAGGGTCAGAAAAACATTTTCGGACAAACTGTTGAGGTTGTTGAGATGCAATCCGAGGCAGGCGCGGCCGGCGCGGTTCACGGTTCGCTTCAGGGCGGCGCGTTGACAACCACGTTCACGGCGTCGCAGGGATTGTTGCTTATGATACCCAATATGTATAAAATCGCAGGTGAACTTTTACCTACTGTTTTTCATGTTAGCGCAAGAGCGCTTGCGGCGCACGCGCTGAACATATTCGGTGACCACCAGGACGTTATGGCCTGTCGTCAGACGGGCTTTGCGATGCTTGCATCGGGCGGCGTTCAAGAGGTTATGGATCTTGCCGGGGTGGCTCACCTTGCGGCAATAAAAGGCAGAGTTCCTTTCCTGCATTTCTTTGACGGATTCAGAACCTCTCACGAAATCCAAAAGGTAGAGGTTATGGACTATGACGATCTTAAAGGTCTTGTTGACCAAGACGCGTTAAAGGCGTTCAAAGACCGTGCGCTTAACCCCGAACATCCTGTTCTCAGGGGTACGGCTCAAAACGGAGATATTTACTTCCAGGGCAGAGAGGCGGCAAACAAATATTATGAGGCTGTTCCCGATATTGTTGCCGAATATATGGATGAAATCAGCAAGATTACCGGGCGCACGTACAAGCCGTTCAATTACTATGGCGCGGCCGATGCAACCGATGTAATCGTTGCTATGGGAAGCGTCTGTCAGGCTCTTCAAGAGACGGTTGATTATCTCAATGCATCGGGCAGAAAAGTCGGTGTTTTAGAGGTTCACCTCTATCGTCCGTTCTCGGCAAAATACTTCTTTAATGTAATGCCCGACACGGTTAAGAGAATCGCGGTTCTCGACAGAACAAAAGAGCCGGGTGCACTCGGCGATCCGCTCTATCTCGATGTTTGCAGCCTTTATAAGGGTTGTAAGGACGCCCCGACAATCATCGGCGGACGTTACGGCTTGGGTTCAAAAGATACAACCCCGACACAGCTCGTTGCCGTATTCGACAACCTCGCATCGGATGAGCCTAAAAATGAGTTCACCATCGGTATCGTCGATGATGTCACAAATCACTCGCTTGAATTGGGCGAGAGAATCAACGCCGCACCCGAGGGAACAACCCGTTGTAAGTTCTGGGGATTCGGTTCGGACGGTACTGTCGGCGCAAACAAAGACGCAATCAAGATTATCGGCGACAACACCGACCTTTATGCTCAGGCGTACTTTGACTATGACTCTAAAAAATCGGGCGGTGTAACAATGTCACATTTAAGATTCGGCAAGACCCCGATTCGCTCGACATACCTGCTTGACGAGGCTGATTATATCGCCTGTCACAAGCCGGCATATATTTATCAGTATGATGTTTTGGACGGCTTGAAAAAGGGCGGAACGTTCCTGCTCAACTGTGTATGGAAACCCGATGAGCTGGATGAAAAGCTCCCGGCACACGTTAAGAAATATATCGCCGACAATGATATAAACTTTTATATCATAAACGCGGTTGACGTTGCGGTTAAGGTCGGACTCGGACCGACAAGAATAAATATGGTAACGCAAAGCGCGTTCTTTAAACTGTCGGAGGTTATTCCGTTTGACAAAGCGGTTACGCTTATCAAAGAGGCAATCAAAAAGACCTATGGCAAAAAAGGCGACGAAATCGTTAAGATGAATTGTGATGCAGTTGACGGTGCGATTGACGCATTGGTTAAGATTGATGTTCCGTCAGAGTGGAAAGACGCGGTTGAAACCGAGAATGTCGATAATGACAGACCCGAATTCATCAAAAAGATTGTTGACCCCGTAAACGCTCAGAGAGGTAATAAACTGCCCGTCAGCGTATTCGAGGGCAGAGAGGACGGTACGTTTGAGACAGGCACGTCAAGATATGAAAAGAGAGGCGTTGCAGTACTCGTTCCCGAATGGCAGATTGACAATTGTATTCAGTGTAACCAGTGTTCGCTCGTATGTCCGCACGCGGCAATCCGCCCCGTTTTGGTTGACGCTGATGAAAAGGCGGCGGCTCCGGCGGCGTTCGAAACAAAGAAGGCTATTGGTAAGGAACTCGGCGGTCTTGAATACAGAATGCAGGTATCGCCGCTTGACTGTTTGGGATGCGGAGTATGCGCAAATGTATGTCCCGCACCTAAAGGCAAGGCTCTTGTTATGAAACCGATTGATGATGTGACCCCGACGGAAGAACCCAACTGGGAATACGGAATTAACGAGGTATCCAACAAGGCTAAACTTGTTGATATTTCGGCAAATATTAAAAATTCACAGTTCGCACAGCCGTATCTCGAATTCTCGGGCGCGTGTGCGGGTTGTGGCGAAACACCGTATATCAAGCTTATAACTCAGCTTTTCGGTAACAGGATGATTGTTGCGAATGCAACGGGCTGTACCTCAATTTGGGGCGGCAGCGCACCGTCAATGCCTTATTGTAAGGATAAAGACGGCAGAGGTCCTGCTTGGGCGAACTCACTGTTTGAGGATAATGCGGAGTTCGGTCTCGGTATGGTTAAGGCAAATAAAAAGATAAAGGCTACGCTTTCGGCGAGAATGGACGAGGTAAAGGATTCCGTTTCACACGAGCTTGCGGCGGCGTTTGCCGAGTGGCAGGAAAACAAAGAGGATGCAAAAGCGTCACAGGCGGCAGCCGATAAGATAGAGAAACTCATCAAGGACGCGGATATGTCAAATGCGGCGGTTAAAGAAATCGCCGACAGATGCGACTATCTCGTTAAGCGTTCACAGTGGGTATTCGGCGGCGACGGCTGGGCTTATGATATTGGTTACGGCGGTCTTGACCACGTTATTGCATCGGGCGAGGATATAAATATCTTTGTCGTTGATACCGAGGTTTATTCAAACACCGGCGGACAGTCATCAAAGGCTACTCCGACCGCGGCGGTTGCTAAATTTGCCGCATCGGGTAAGAGAGTCAAGAAAAAGGATTTGGGCATGATTGCAACAACATACGGTTATGTATACGTTGCACAGATTGCTCTCGGCGCTAACCCTGCACAGGCTCTTAAGGCCATAAAAGAGGCAGAGGCTTATCCCGGTCCGTCACTCGTTATCGCTTATGCGCCGTGTATTAACCACGGAATTAAAGCAAAAGGCGGTATGGGTAACTCAATAGCAGAGGAGAAAAAGGCTGTTGAAACAGGATATTGGCATCTCTGGAGATTCAACCCCGAACTTGCGGAAGAAGGCAAGAATCCGTTCGTTCTCGACTCGAAAGAGCCGACAGGTAAGATTGTCGACTTTATGATGGGCGAAAACCGTTACTTGATGCTTAAAAAAGGGTATCCCGAAATTGCGGATAAGCTCTTTGAAAAAGCGGAAAGAGACTTGACGGAAAGATACGAAACATATAAGAGAATGGCGAAAGACTAATATTGCCGCTCATAAAAAAATGCACTGTCGTTTGTTCGGCAGTGCATTTGCTGTTTTAAGATATATTATCCGGTAAAGGCGCGGCGCATAAGTTCCGCGCCGTGACTTTTAAGCCACGTGTTACACCTATCATAATCGGGACAGAATTTATAAACGGCGGTATAAAAACGCTTGGAGTGGTTCATTTCAAGCCTGTGGCACAGTTCGTGTACTATCACGCTGTCGATGACCTCGGGCGGCGTGAGCATAAGCAGACAGTTAAAGTTCAGATTTCCTTTTGCCGTACAGCTGCCCCAGCGCGTTTTTTGCGCCCGTATCGTGATTTGTCCGTAATCCGTGCCGATTATGTCGGCGTAATATTTGACCCGTTCGGGGATGTATTCGGCTGCCTTGTCGGCAAGCTTTTTTATGTCATCGATTGTGATTTGGGAAGCCGCCGCAGCACTTTCGTTCACCGCACGAATCTTTTTAAGGTGATTTTCAATCCATCGTTGATGCTTGTGTATAAAATTCTCTATATCGCAAAGAGCCGCACGGGCGGGAACCCGTGCGACAATTTCTTCATTCGGTTTTATTTCAAGCCCAAAGGTCTTGCGGTTGCTGTATATTACCTTTATATTCTCGATGTTAAAATCGTTCATAATTATTCCGCAAGCAGCTTTTTTGCCGCGTCAATGTCTTTTATATCAAGCAGACACGAAATTTCGGTTTCGCCCGTGGTGATAAGCTTAACCTTGATATTCGATTCGGCGAAAAGCTCAAACAGCTGTGCGGCAACGCCCGAGGTGTTGCGCATTCCTTCGCCGACAAGAATAATTTTTGTGTTGTTGCCGTTAAGGTCGGTCGAAATATCGGGGCTTACACTGCGAAACGCGGTTGTTGCGGCGATAACATCCGAAAGGCTGTCTTGGGGGACAGTAAAGGACAGATTTATTTTGTCCTTATACGGTGCGGTCTGGCATATCATATCGACCGTCACATCACGTGACGCTATTTCATTCAGAATAAACGAAACGTTTTTTGTGCTGTTCGGAATATTGTTCACCGTGACAAGTGCCACATCCTCGAGATAGTCAATTTGTGTTATGGTTTTAATCATTGTTAATCCATCCTTTCTTAAATCAAATATATTATTTTTATTATTTTTGTGAGCCGATAAGATCTTTCATGCTGTACATTCCGGGTTTAAGTCCTTTGATAAATGCCGCCGCTTTGATTGCGCCGACCGCAAAGACTTCCTTTGACGTTGCCGTGTGTTTAAGCTCGATAACCTCGTCACAGCCGGCAAAGATGACCGAGTGTTCGCCGACAATCGTACCGCCGCGGAGTGATGAAATGCCAATCTCTGTCTTGCCGCGCTTTCTTCTGACGCTGTGGCGGTCATAGGTGTATTCGGGTTCGTATGATACCGCGTCCGAGATTGCATCCGCAATGGCGATAGCCGTTCCGCTGGGCGCGTCAAGCTTCTGATTATGATGCTTTTCTATTATCTCAATATCAAAATTATCCTCTAAAACCTTTGCGGCACGCTGTACCAAATCAATCAAAAGGTTTACGCCGAGAGACATATTTGCAGAGAAAAACATAGCAGTCTTTTCGGCCGCCGCATTGATTTTTGAAATCTGTTCGCCCGAAAGCCCAGTTGTGCATATAACGGACGGAACATCGTTTCGTACCGCAAAATCAATGATTGAATCGGTCATTGACGGATGCGAAAAATCAACAATTGCGTCAATCTCTTTCATAACCGCGCCTTCCGATTCAAGGGTGTTAAAGTCGGTATAAACGGGAATATCAAAATCGGGGGATTGTTTTATATCATATCCGGCGATTATGTTTATATCATCTTTTTCATTCGCCGCGCGGACAACCGCATGACCCATCTTGCCGCAGATTCCGCATAAGAGAATGTTTGTCATCTGTATCACCTCATAAAATTTAAAAAAGTATAGTTTTCGGCTTTTGCCGCAATAACAAAAGCCGAAATAAAATTATTCGATTATATCATTGTTTTTAAGACCGTATTCGGTCAGAACATTTTCGAGTTTAACAAGATTTTCAGGAAGCATATCGCAAAGCGGCAGTCTGAAAATTCCCACGTTATAGCCAAGCAGGTTCATCGCCGTCTTAACGGGAACGGGGTTGACCTCGATAAACAAAGTCCGTGCGAGCTTTAAGTATTTAAGAAACATATCTCTTGAACCGTTCGTATCGCCGTTGAAATACTTTTCGCAAATATCGTGAGTCTCTCTCGGGGCGATGTTCGCCATAACCGAGATAACGCCCTTTCCGCCGAGCGAAAGACATGGAACAATCATATCATCGTTGCCCGAGTATATAACAAGGTCGGTCTCGGCGGCAATCCTTGCCATAAATCCGACGTCGCCGCTTGCCTCTTTGATTGCGTTGATGTTCGGAATCTCATCTAATTTTTTAAGCGTCTCCACCGTAAAGCCAAGCCCGGTACGGCTCGGAACATTATAGAGGATAATCGGAATGTTAATGCTATCGGCGATGGTCTTGGTGTGAATATAAAGACCATGTTGCGTGGTTTTGTTATAATACGGTGTAACCACCAAAACTCCGTCCGCGCCGACCTTTTCCGCATATTGGCTGAAATCCACAGCGTGAGCCGTGTCATTGCTTCCTGTTCCGACAATTATCGGAATCCTGCCTGCCGCAATTTCAACCGAGCGGCGCATAACCTCTTTATGTTCATCATCGGGCATTGTTGATGCCTCACCGGTCGTGCCGCATACTATAAGCGCGTCCGTCTTGTTTGCTATATGAAATTCAATCAGTTCGGCGAGCTTATCAAAATCAACGCCGTCTTTTGTCATAGGTGTGACAAGTGCAACGCCCGAACCTGTAAATATTGGAGTTTTCATCAAACTTCCTCCTTATTAATAATTAGCGTTCAAAATATCCTTTTGCCGCGAGCAGCTCTGCCATAAGAACTGCTCCGCCTGCCGCACCTCTAAGGGTGTTATGTGAAAGGCAGACAAATTTATAATCGTACTGTGAATCCTCGCGCAGACGACCCATTGAAACAGCCATACCGCCCTCTAAATTTCTGTCGAGTCTCGTCTGAGGACGGTCGGGTTCTTCGAAATAGTTAAGGAACTGTTTCGGTGCGTGCGGAAGGTTAAGCTCTTGCGGGACACCGCTGAAATCCTTCCAAGCCTGTTTAATCTCATCGATTGACGGTTTGTTTTCAAAGCTTACGAATACCGCCGCCATATGTCCGTCCGATGCCGGAACGCGCAGACATTGAGTCGTTATTGCCGGGCCGTCGGCATCGACAATCTTGTCGCCCTCGATGTGTCCCCAAATTTTAAGGGGTTCAATTTCGCTCTTTTCCTCTTCGCCGCCGATGTAAGGAATAACGTTATCCACCATTTCGGGCCAGCTTTCAAAGGTCTTGCCTGCGCCCGAGATTGCCTGATATGTGCAAGCCAAAACCTTTGTAACGCCGAACTTCATAAGAGGGTGAAGAGCCGGTACATAGCTTTGAAGAGAACAGTTGGATTTAACCGCGACAAAGCCGCGTTTTGTACCCAGACGTTTTCTCTGTGCGGCGATAATTTCGGCGTGTTCGGGATTGATTTCGGGAACAATCATAGGAACATCGGGTGTGTGTCTGTGTGCCGAGTTGTTTGAAACAACGGGGCATTCAGCCTTTGCATACGCCTCTTCGAGGGCGCGGATTTCGTCCTTTTTCATATCAACGGCACAGAAAACAAAGTCAACCTGTGACGCAATCTTGTCAATATCCGCGGTTGCGTCAAGAACCGTCATATCCGCAACGTCACTCGGAATGGGAACGGTCATTGACCAGCGATTTCCGATAGCTTCGGAATATTTCTTTCCGGCGCTTCGCGGTGACGCGGCGAGAACTTTAAGGTTGAACCACGGATGTTCATCAAGCAGCGTGATAAAACGCTGTCCGACCATGCCCGTTGCACCTATTATGCCTACGTTGTAGTGTTTTCCTGCGCAGTTTTTAACATCTGAATTACTCAAAATATATTCCTCCTGTAACAGCCGTAACCGCAATTAATCGGTTTTGAAAAGCAAAACATCGGCAAATTTCGGTTACTATATTATTCATATGTGAAATTCATCTTACACTATAATATTATATGTTATTACAGCGGATATGTCAAACGTTATTTTGGTAAAAAAGCAGTTATTTATAAGATGTTTTTGGTGATTATATATAAAATCTTGCAATTGTAATTAAAATTTAATAAATCGGCATTACTTTTTTTAAAAATTGTACTGGAATTTGTCATATATTTGTGCTATTATATATATTGAAAAGTTATAAGGACTTTGAAATATGAAAATTTCGCTTTGAAAATATTCAATCAAAAAGAAAGGATGGTTTAAATGAACATCTTTGGCAGTTTTGGTTTCGGACGAATCGGCGGCAAAAAGAATCGGCGCGGCTTACATAAAATTATGACGCTTGTTTTGTCAATTTCGCTTTGTGTGTGCGCCGTTTCGGTGTGCACGCCCGCATTTGCGGATTACAGTATTCCGTCATATCTGAGAATAGGGCTTTTTTACGGCGCGAACGAAAAGAGCGAGGTTACTCTGTCGAGTGAACACGGATTCTATTTCGGTACGTATTCGGGAACGGACTTCACCCAGACGGGAAGCACGAACGCAAAGGAAATAAAGGTCGCGTTCACCAACGGCGGCGTTGCGGCAACCTCGGGCGGCTCGGTTGTGTACAAAGCCGATGACGCCGCGGTCGGTCTCGGCGTTTTTCCGACAGTGGGCGGAATGGAACGAAGATTAAAAATAGACGGCATCGAATATCGCGGCGGACTTGATTTCAAGACCGTGAACGGAAAGAACGTAATAACAAACGTTGTGTTTATGAATAACTATCTCTATGGCGTTATATCGCGCGAGATGAGTCCGTCATGGGCGCAAGAGGCACTTAAAGCACAGGCGGTATGTGCGCGGAATTATGCGGCGAACAATCTCGGAAAGCATTCGGAATACGGATTTGATTTGTGCTGTAACGTTTGCTGTCAGGCGTATTCGGGAACAAGATATGAAACGGACAAGTCTTATGTCCCGGTTGACAGCACAGCAAACCAAATTCTTACATATAACGGAAAGCCGGCGCAGCTTTATTATTCGGCGAGTGCGGGCGCGAGAACCGAGGACGTTAAAAACGTATGGGGCAACAGCGTTCCGTATTTGATAAGCGTGGACAACAGCTATGAGGATACGGCAAATGTTCCGAACGGAATATGGACAGGCTCTCTGACGCGTGACGAGGCGACAACCATTATGCGCAACAAGGGATATAATGTAGGAAACGTAACATCGATAAAGGCGACAGAATATTCCGAGAACGGACGCGTTTTAAAGCTTGAAGTGATGGGCGATAAGGGAACAAAGGTGTTTGAGCGCGAGGCGTGCCGAACGATATTCAATACCGTTACCAAAAGCCAGCAGTTCACCGTATCGGGAAATAACGAGGGACAGAATATTCCGACCGTTCAGGTCAGTGACGGCAAAGACATCACGCCCAAAAAGGTGAATGAGATTGTAATGCTCACCGCCGCAGGGCGTGCAACGCTTGAAGCAAAGACGCTTTTTACCACGAACGGAACATATCAGAAACAGTATGATATTACCGAGAACAGCGGTGCGGAGAATACGGGCTTTGTGTTTAACGGAACGGGCTGGGGTCACGGAGTCGGAATGAGCCAATACGGCGCAAAAGGAATGGCGGAGGCAGGATTTTCGTATGTCGACATACTCTTGCACTACTTCCCCGGTACGAATTTGGAAAACGCGTATTGATAAGATGTAGGGAATGGTTCTAAATCGTTCAGCGGTGGATTTATCAAACGAGATGTATACAAAAAATATAAGGTTCACGAAAAATGAGGAGTGTACCCGAAAATTTGACGATGGAGAGGACGGTTCTCGTCTGCCGACTCGGTCAAACCGCAAAACGATTGCCACCGGCAATCTGCGACCTCGACGTCCCAAGTACAAATGAACAAACGGCATAAATTATGCTGAACAAACGCAACGAACAAAATTAATTTGATTTTAATATAACAAAAGCGGCGTATAATATTCGCCTGTGATAATAACCAAAGGAGAATCGGAAACGAAAATGACAACAAAGGATTTTTATTATGACCTTCCGCCGGAGCTGATAGCGCAAACGCCGCTTACCGACCGTTCCGCGTCAAGGCTTTTGGTATTGAACAAAGAAAGCGGCGAAATTTCGCATGAGCATTTTTATGATATACCCGCCCATCTCAAACCGGGTGACTGTCTTGTTATGAACAACACAAGGGTTATCCCGGCGCGGCTTTACGGATGTAAAGAGGGAACGGGCGGAAAGATTGAATTCCTGCTTTTAAAGCGTCTTGAACTCGATAAGTGGGAGGTAATCCTAAGACCCGGAAAGAAAGCAAAACCCGGCAGCCGCTTTGAATTCGGCGGCGGACTTTTGCGTGCCGAGGTTTTAGAGGTAATAGAGGACGGCAACCGTATCGTCAGATTTGAGTATGACGGAGTATGGGAAGAAATCCTCGACAAGCTCGGTGAGATGCCCCTACCGCCTTATATCAAGGAAAAATTAAGCGACAAAGAGCGGTATCAGACCGTCTATTCAAAGATAGAGGGCTCGGCGGCGGCACCAACGGCAGGCTTGCATTTCACAAAGGAATTGCTTAAAAAGATAGAGAATATGGGCGTTGAAACGGCGTATCTCACTTTGCACGTCGGTTTGGGGACATTCCGCCCCGTATCGGTCGATAATGTCGAGGAGCATATAATGCACAGCGAATTCTATCAGGTTTCGCCGGAGACCGCCGAAAAGATAAACAGAACGCGAGAACGCGGCGGACGGATAATTGCGGTCGGAACGACCTCGGTCAGAACTCTTGAAACGGTGGCGGACGATGACGGTCGAATGCATGCCGCATCGGGCGAGACAAGCATATTTATTTATCCGGGATATAAGTTCAAGGCGGTTGACGCACTTATAACGAACTTCCACCTGCCCGAATCAACGCTTGTGATGCTTGTGTCCGCGCTTGCGGGAAAAGAGAATATATTTAAGGCATACAACACCGCCGTACGGGAAAAATATAGATTTTTCAGCTTCGGCGATGCGATGCTGATTGAATAAACGCTAAGGAGAGCAATAATGTTTAAATTAATAAAAAAATGCGGCTGTGCGCGCCGCGGCGAGTTTGAAACCGTCCACGGAACGATACAGACCCCTGTTTTTATGAACGTGGGAACGGCGGCAGCGATAAAGGGAGCGGTTTCCGCGCCCGAGCTTAAAAAAATAGGATGTCAGGTTGAGCTTTCGAACACATATCACCTGCATTTGCGCCCCGGTGACGAGGTTGTCCGCGATATGGGCGGCTTGCACAAATTTATGAACTGGGACGCGCCGATTCTGACCGACAGCGGCGGTTTTCAGGTATTTTCGCTTGCTAAGCTGCGCAATATAAAGGAGGAGGGTGTGTACTTTTCGTCACACATAGACGGGCGCAAAATATTTATGGGTCCCGAGGAGAGTATGCAAATCCAATCGAACCTTGCGTCAACGATTGCCATGGCGTTTGACGAGTGTATCGAGAACCCGTGCGAACGCGATTATGCACAGCAATCATCAATGCGCACGGCTCGCTGGTTAGAGCGCTGTATCAAAGAGATGAAGCGTCTGAATTCCCTTGACGGAACGATAAACAAAAATCAGCTTTTGTTTGGGATAAATCAGGGCGGAACATATGATGATATACGAATCGAACATATGAAAAGGATTGCCGATATGAACGCGGACGGATATGCGATAGGCGGACTTGCTGTCGGCGAGAGCACCGAGGAGATGTATCGCGTGATTGAGGCGGTCGAGCCGTTTATGCCCGTTGACAAGCCGAGGTATCTTATGGGTGTCGGAACGCCCGTGAACATACTTGAGGCGGTTGACCGCGGCATTGACTTTTTTGACTGTGTAATGCCGAGCCGAAACGCGCGCCACGGAACGATGTTTACATCGGGCGGAATTATGAATATGTGGAACGCCAAGTATGAGCGTGACGACAGACCGATGGACGAGAACTGTGATTGTCCCGTGTGTCAAAGCTTCAGCCGCGCATATATCAGGCATCTTTTTAAGGCAAAAGAAATGCTTGCGATGCGGCTTTCGGTTATTCACAATCTGTATTTTTACAACAACCTTATGTCGCAAATCCGAACAGCGATAGAAAATGACGAATACGCTCGGTTCAAAGCCGAGAGAATCGGTGTTCTCGGACAAAGAATTTAGATAATACAAATGCACGCCAAAAGCGTTTGTGTATATGCCCTCGGCGAATATTAATCTGCAAAATTACGGAGATTATATGCGCAGGGGGTAATTTTTCTGTAAAATATTAATATTTTTTTAACAATTTTAAAAAATTCTCTTGCAATATGGGAAAAACTATGATATTATATACTTTATTTAGTAGTTTTATAAAGGCTCTATATTAATTTACTTTTGTGCCGACACAGGGCGGCGGAATGGAGATTATTATGAACGGATTTTCTCAATGGTGGGAGGGGCTTGTGTCAAACTTTTATAAGTGTTTTATAAGAGAGGACAGATACACCCTTTTACTCAGCGGTATCGGCGTAACGCTAAAAGTTTCGCTGCTTGCCGTCATACTCGGTATTTTAATAGGTATTGTTATCGCGTTTTGCAGTCTTTCAAAGCGTAAGCCAATTCGGCTTATCGGAAAGGTTTATACCGATATTATCCGCGGAACCCCGTCCGTTACACAGCTGATGATTATATACTTTGTTATATTCGCGTCGGTTTCGTGGGAAAAATGGATAATTGCGGCGATTGCATTCGGTATAAATTCGGGCGCATATGTTTCGGAGATAATCCGTGCCGGAATCTTGTCTATCGACAAGGGTCAGACAGAGGCGGGGCGTTCGCTCGGGCTTTCGTCATTTCAAACAATGTCAAGGATAATCATTCCCCAGGCAATAAAGAACATATTCCCGGCATTGTGCAACGAATTTATCGTACTTATCAAAGAAACGGCGATTGTCGGATATGTGGGTCTTATGGACATACAAAAAGCCGGCGATTTTATAAAAAGCTCGACTTTTATCGCGTTTATGCCGCTTATCGGTACTGCGGTAATATATTTCGTTATAATTAAGTTTTTGACTGTTCTTTTGGGAGTAATAGAAAAATCTCTCAGAAAATCTGATGTAAGATAGGGAGGGGTCGCTTTGATTAACGTAAAAAATCTTCATAAAAGTTTCAGCGGCTTAGAGGTTCTCAAAGGCATTGACGAACATATCTCTCACGGCGAGGTCGTTGTTGTGATAGGACCATCGGGTTCGGGTAAAAGTACGTTCTTGCGATGCCTTAACCTGCTTGAAGTCCCGACAGAGGGCGAAATATCGATTGACGGTGAGGTTATCACTCAAAAGGGTGTTGACGTTAATAAAATACGCCAGAAAACAGGTATGGTTTTTCAGCATTTCAACCTTTTTGCGCATTTGAATATCTTAAAGAATATTACGCTTGCGCCTGTCCTGCTTAAAAAGATGACAAAAGAAAAGGCACAAGAGCGCGGCAGAGAGCTTTTAAAGATGGTCGGACTCGCCGACAAGGCGGATGCATATCCGGCACAGCTTTCGGGCGGACAGAAACAGAGGGTTGCGATTGCGCGCGCTTTGGCGATGGAACCCGAGATAATGCTCTTTGACGAGCCGACATCGGCTCTTGACCCCGAGATGGTCGGCGAGGTTCTCGACGTAATCAAGGGGCTTGCTCAAAGCGGAATGACTATGGTTGTGGTAACGCACGAAATGGGCTTTGCGCGCGAGGTAGGAACACGTATATTGTTTATGGACGAGGGTAAAATATTGGAAAGCGGCACGCCGCAGCAAATTTTTGACAACCCTCAAAACGAGAGAACGAAGAGCTTTTTGAGCAAGGTTCTGTAACTTAATTTAAGAAAAATAATTAAAATTTTTATAAAATAAAAGGAGATAAATTAATATGAAAAAGTTTATTAAAGGTATTGCAATCGCGGCACTTGCCGCTTTGACGGTAAGCGCACTCGCGGCTTGCGGCGCTGACAAACAGGCATCGACGGGCGATAGCTCGGCGGCACAAAAGACCGAAACAAAGTCGGCTGACGGTGTTATCACATTCGGTACAAACGCCGAATTCCCTCCGTTTGAGTTCGTTTCCGCAAAGGGCGGTTTAATCGATGAGTTTGACGGTATCGATATTGCAATCGCAAAGAATATTGCCGAAAGCAACGGAAAAGAAGCGAAAATCAACAATATGGAATTTGACTCTCTGCTCGTTGCTCTTCAGAACGGACAGCTCGATGCGGTTATCGCAGGTATGACTGTAACCGATGAGAGAAAAGAAACCGTTGACTTTTCAAAGCCTTATTATACGGCGACACAGGTTATGATTGTTAAAAAAGATTCGACAATCGCAAAGGCGTCCGATATGGCTGACAAAAACATCGCGGTAATCCAGGGTTACACCGGTGAGACGGCTGTTAAGGACCTAGGATATAAGTCACAGTCTTTCAAAAAGGGCAGCGATGCAATTATGGAGCTTGTAAACGGAAAAACCGATGTTGTTGTAATCGACAAGGCAACCGCACAAAAGTATATTGCCGACAATCCCGAGCTTAAAGTCGTTGAGGATAATGACGCTTTCGGCGATGAACAGTATGCAATCGCTGTTGCAAAGGGTAACACAGAGCTTTTGAACAAGATAAACGAAGCAATCGATAAGCTGATTGCGGACGGTACGGTAAACGAGTTGGCTGCTAAATACGCGGTAAGCGAGGAATAATTCCGACCGTAAATAAAATTTTATACGAATAATGCATCGCGGCGTTCCGCGGTTTAGGATAGGGAATTTGACGATTGTGCAAATTCCCTATCTTGCTGATTAAATACAATATAAAATAAATAAACCGACCGGGTTGTTCATATATTTGTTATAGTAATGTAACAATTTAGGGGTTGAAATAAAAGAAAAGTTGTATTATAATATTAATAGTTTGCATTATCGTATAATGAACGAACCGGGGTGAGCGTGTGGGTTTAAATGCCGCAAGGGCGTTTTTGGATATTTTATTGCTTGCCGTGTTTATTATCGGTATATGTTATCTTATGACGGCGGTGTTTTCGTTCGCCGCACACAGAGATAAAAAATCCGAATACGGGATTTATCGGTTTGCGGTTTTAATTGCCGCGCATAACGAACAGGCGGTAATAGCACGGCTTATCAAAAGTATAAGGGCGTGCGACTATCCGCGTGAAAACATACGCATATTCGTTGCGGCAGATGGCTGTACGGATATGACGGCGGAGATTGCCGAAAGGTGCGGCGCACGGGTTTTAAGGCGAAATTCGAGCGGAAACAAAGGTGCGGCACTTTATGACCTGTTTAATTTTGTCGATAAAAGCGGATTCGTTTATGATTGCGCCGTGGTGTTTGATGCCGATAATACGGTTGACGAACACTTCTTTATCGAGATTGGCGATAGGCTTTCACAGGGCTTTGACGCGGTACAGGGCTATATAGACAGCCAAAATCCGAATCGGTCATGGGTAAGCAACGCGTATTCGGTTTGGAATTGGGTTTTAAACCGAACAATGCAAACAGGATTCGACAGGCTTGGATTCGGATGTCGGCTTGACGGAACGGGATTCGCCGTAAAAAAAGAGGTGCTGAACAGAATACCTTTTAAGACGGTAACGCTTGCCGAGGACAGAGAGTATACCTATATGCTTGCTCTCGGCGATGTAAAAGTGAGTTATGCCGAACGGGCGGTTGTGTATGATGAAAAGCCGATACGGTTCAAAACATCGGCAGGACAGCGAAAGCGTTGGGCAAAAGGCGTTTTTGACGTACAAAAGATGTTTTCGCTAAAGCTGATTAAAGCACGCAAAATCGCTGCTTTTTCCGCATTGTGGTACGAACCGTTTGCTGTTTTGGCTTACAATGTGGTTTTGCTTGCCGTATTGACAAACACAGGTATTTTCGGCAGTCTTGCCGGAAAGGCTGCGGCGTTGGTGTATCTTTTCGGCGGAATAATTGTTTCGTATGCGGCGCTTATAAAAGACAAAAAATTCAGCAAAGAGGTTGTGTATAACCTCTTTGGGCTATTGATTTATATACTGAGCTGGCTTCCTCTCGGAATTGCAGGAATGCTTTCAAACGGCGGCTGGTATCACACAAAGCACGGCGATGCGTAAGGGACGTATTTCCGTATTTAAAGGAGGTAGCACATATGTGCGGTATTGTTGGATATGTAGGAAAAAAACAGGCGGTTCCCATTCTGATGGATGGATTGTCAAAGCTCGAATACAGAGGTTATGACTCTGCCGGTGTCGCCGTTATGCAAGACGGTGAAATCAAGATAAAAAAATCAAAGGGCAGACTTGCCGTTTTGCAGGAAAAGCTCGACAACGGTGAGCCGTTGAGCGGCGTTATGGGAATAGGTCATACGCGCTGGGCAACCCACGGCGAGCCGTCGGACACAAACTCGCATCCGCATCTCAGTCGTTCGGGCAGGTTTGCGGTCGTTCACAACGGAATAATCGAGAATTATATGAAACTCAGACAGATGCTCATCAACAAGGGCTTTGAGTTTATTTCCGAAACTGATACAGAGGTAATAGCACAGCTCGTTGAGTATTATTATAACGGTGATATTGTCGAGACTCTCACAAAGGTTGTTGAGAGAGTAGAGGGTTCGTATGCTCTCGGAATCCTGTGTGCCGACAACCCCGATTCATTCGTTGCCGTGCGCAAAGAAAGTCCGCTTATTGTCGGTCTGGGCGAGGGCGAGAACTTTATCGCATCCGATGTACCGGCAATCCTTGCACATACGAGAGACGTGTACTTCCTCGAAAATGACGAGATTGTTTTGCTTGACGCCGAGAATGTCAAGGTTTATAATCTTGACGGCGAAGAGATTAAAAAAGAACCTTATCACGTTGAATGGGATATTTCGGCGGCGGAAAAAGGCGGATATGAACACTTTATGTTCAAAGAAATAATGGAACAGCCGCGCGTTATACGCGACACAGTTCAGCCGAGAATCCGTGATGGAAAGATTGTGCTTGACGATATTTCACTTACGGCGGAGTATATAAAGGGAATAAACAAAATTTATATTGTTGCCTGCGGAAGTGCGTACCATGTCGGCGTTGTCGGCAAGTATGTGATAGAGGCGATGACGCGTATTCCCGTTGAGGTTACGGTTGCGTCCGAATTCAGGTATATGAACCCAATTGTCGATGACAAGACTTTGACCGTTGTAATAAGCCAGTCGGGCGAAACAGCGGACACAATTGCCGCAATGCGCGAGGCAAAGCGCTTGGGGTCGAGAACCTTTGCGATAGTAAACGCGGTGGGAAGCGCCATAGCCAGAGAGGCGGACGATGTTCTCTATACATGGGCAGGCCCCGAAATTTCGGTTGCGACGACAAAGGCATACAGCACTCAGGTTACGGCGATATATCTGCTTTCACTTTATATTGCGCAAGAGTTGAATATGATAGATGACGAGAAATTAAAGACAAAGCTTGACGCTCTTGAAAAGTTGCCTGAGAATATTCAGAAAATACTCGATAACAAAGAACAAATTCAATATATGGCATCACAGTATTATAACGCAAAGAATGTGTTCTTTTTGGGGAGAACTCTCGATTATGCGGTGGCACTCGAAGGCTCGCTGAAACTGAAAGAGATTTCGTATATTCATTCAGAGGCATATGCGGCAGGTGAATTAAAGCATGGTCCGATTGCGCTTATCGAACAGGGAACAGTCGTTGTTGCACTCTGTACCGTGAACAAGCTTTTTGATAAGATGCTCAGCAATATTAAAGAGGTAAAAGCGCGCGGAGCTGTCTTGATTGCCATAGCGGAGGAAGGACACACGGACATCGAACACGAGGCTGACCACGTTATATACCTGCCGAAATGCGATGAGCTTGCCTTGCCGTCCGAGGCGGTAATACCTCTCCAGCTTTTCTCGTACTATATTGCATCGCTCAAAGGCTTGGATATAGATAAGCCGAGAAACCTTGCAAAATCGGTAACGGTTGAATAATCGGAATTTTAATCGGATATGTTTATATGCACCCAAAGGGTAAACACCCTTTGAGGTGCATATTTTGTTGCATGGACGATTGAATTAGGCTCGGATAAGGAAAAACTATACCTAGACATCTCGAACGCGCGAACAAACGGCATAAATTATGCGCGGCAACCGCGTTGGTTGATGGACATCTCGCGGGGCGGTTTGAAACCGCCCCCTACGCCAAACGGAATGTATGCCACATTTGTAGGGGACGGCCTCCCGGACGTCCCGGACACACGAACGAAAATCAAAAAATTATGCGTGACAACTAAAAATGCCCCGAGGATTTAAAACACCTCGGGGCGTAAATTTTTCATTTTGTCGTTTCGGGTTATTAGAATGCTCTGTACAAGAATGTCACAATCTGACCTCTGTTACAAATCATATCGGGTGCAAATTCGGTATCCGAAATACCCGATGTGACTTCTTCTATCAAAGCCCACGATACTGCGTCAGCATACTCGGCATCATCAGAAACATCCTCGAACAGTGACGGAATACCCAAAACGGGTGAACCGTTGAACTTCCATAAATATGTTACCGTTGACGAACGTGTGCAGGGCGTATCAGCATCAAAAGTGCTGCCTGTTACCATACTGTTCTCGTATGCCCAGATTGCCGCGTTATAATAATAGTCATCGGCGGTTACATCGCTGAACGGATTGACAGCCGATGCTGTCGGCGAACCTGCCGCACGCCAGATAAATGTCAGAATTTGCGCTCTGGTACAGGTCATATCGGGCGAAAATGCCGTTGATGAAGTGCCTGTTGTGATTCCGTTTTCAACAGCCCACTTAACGGGAGCTGCATAATATGCATCGTCCGCAACATCGTTAAAGTTAGGTGTCACCTTGGTTGAACCCGAGGTGTATTCGCTGTCTTTGTCTGATGTATTATTGTTTGAGTTGTCTGTGATGTCAGGTGTATTATCCTCTGTATCTGTCGGCTCGGCTTCGAGCTGGCGTACTACATTTGATACCTTAACTGTGGCTTTCTCGTTGTTGAGTGTAAGGTTGAGTGTGAGTTTCACGCTGCCTCTGTTCTTAACCGTGGGTTCTTTTAAGGTGAAATCCCCGGCGCTTTCAACGGTTGTGCCGTTCTTCACCGCGGCGCGTGCCATTTCAACTATTTTTTCTTCTGTTACGGTATAGTCAAAGGACATATTCTTGTATGCGTTCGCAACATTCTTTCTGTCCTCGTCGAGCAATTCGACATCTTCATTTGCTTCCGCAGCAGCGCCTGTGAGCTGTGAAATCTTAAAATCATACATCTCGTGTCTTGTTACGGGATAAGGTGTTTCATAGCTGCTTGTAAAGAGTATGTTTGCAAAGATGCTGCCGTCTTTTTGGCTTGACGCATTGTATATGCGATAGTCAGCCTCTTTTTCGAAAGAAAGCGTACATGTGTTGTCATCGGGAAGAACCTTTGCGGCAGCTCTCAAAAACTCATCCATTGTCATATCATTAAACACAACGACATCGTTTTTGTTGGTCTTGATTGCCTTGATTGCCTCGTCAATCTCATCGCTTGCTGTTTTCTTTGCAAATACCGCTGTCGGCAGAGCCGCAACCAGCATACATAACGCAAGAAATACTCCTAATACTTTTTTGTTCATTGTTTTTTCCTCTTTTCTTTAATATTAAAAATTTTGATTATTTACGTAATATATCAAAAATACGTACACCGTTCGCCGATTCTGCGGCTCGCCGGCCTTATCCGAGCGGAGGTTTGGCTGATTTACCACAGTGAATTTATTCGGATATTGCCCTGTTTAAAAATGTTACAATCTGACCCCTGCTGCATATATCATCAGGTGAGAAAGTGGTTTCGGAGGTTCCGAGGGTTACGTTGTTTTCAACCGCCCACGAAACGGCATCGGAATATTCGTCAAGCGGCGAAATATCCGAAAAGTCGGACGAAGTATCCACCCTCGGCATACCTGCGTTCTTCCATAAATACATTACCGTTGACGAACGTGTGCAAGGTGTGTCGCCTTTGAACAGATTTCCGGATACCATACCTTTTTCGTATGCCCAAATAGCTGCACCGTAATAATAGTCCGATGATGATGTGTCTGCAAATGGGTTTGAAATATTCGGTGTCGGTGAGCCGACCGCGCGCCATAAGAACGTCAGAATCTGCGCTCTGGTACAGGTCGCATCGGGCGAAAACGTGGTGTCGCTTGTACCTCTGGTGATATTTTTGACGAGCGCCCATGAAACGGCGTTGCAGAAATAGTCACCGGGTTTTACATCGGTGAACGGCAGAGCCGCACCGCCCTGTGCAGCAGGGTCGACAGTGAATGAATTATCATCGCTGTTTGCCGCATTGTTGTTTGAATTGTCGGCATTGTTGTTGCTGATTGTTATGACAACCTCATTTCCGTTTACGGGGGTAAATGAGTATTGGTTGCCGTTTTTGGTCATATATGCCGGGTCAAGCGGCATATATGAAACAAGTCCGTCGGATGTCTTTAGAATAAGATACTCTTTTTGCATTGCATCTTCGTCATAAAAGCTGAACGAGCCTGTGCTTGACGTAATTTCGGTGATAGGTTTGGCAACTGCTGCAAAAAGCTGGAGCGACGTACCTATGCCTATTGTGTCATACGCGCCGACACCGGCATAGTTGAACTGTGTGTTCAGAATGTTTGCACGGTGTCCGGGGCTGTTCATCCATGATGTCATTGCTTTTTCGCTGTCGATATAGACCATCGTTTTTCTTTCAACGTTGGGGCAATATTCACGATAGATGTTTTCGCCCGCGTATGAATATGCAAAGTCCGAAATCGCCGTAAAACACATATTTCCGTTCGGACGGGTATGAGAAAAAGATTCAACCAACTCGGGTTCGCGAATATTGCACGCATCCTGCAAAGCCGCAACCATACTGAGCGGATAGCTGCCTTCTTTTGCACGTTCAACATTCATTGCGTTAAATATATCCCATTCGGTTTTGTTGACCGAAATTTCGTCTTTCGGATAATTCCGCACAAGCATCGGAATCTTTTCTTGAATAAGCAGCTCGCGGCTTTCATCGCCCAAGGTTATGCTGAGATACCCGAAAATACTTCCGTCATCTCTGAACGTTGCGTTTTTCTTGCTGAAATAATCGTTTTTCCACGCAACGGCCGAGCCGTTTTTGACTGCCTTTTGAGCAGCGGTGAGAATACTCTCTTTTGTTGTCCTGTTGTTTATGGCGATTGAGTAAAGAGCGTCACTCACAAGAGAGCGATCCTCATCGATTTTGCTCGATGTTTCGGTGACAATGAGAGGTACGGTTTTCCCTATCGGAACGGTGTCCTCGATACCGCCGCAGCTTACGGTGACGGTTGCCGAGAGCGAACCGTTAACCGTTGAGGTTGATTTTATGAGCTTAAAGTTATAATCTTCAAGCGTTACCTCTATGTCCGAATCGTCCGCGACAGCCGCTTTTGCCATTTTTAAAACATCGTTCGCGGTTGTATCGTTCGACACGTCAAAATTCCAAACGGCATCGCTGATTGCGTGCTTTGCCGCAGAAATTTTCTTTTTTATTGCCGATAATTCGGCATCGGTATAGCTGCTGTCGGTGTCGGAATCTTCATCACCCGTGCTGATTTTCACATCGTCCGATGAAGAACCGCCGCCCGAAAGAGCGGGAATATCCTTGCTTATTTCGAATGCGTCCTCGGCATCGTTCTGATAGATGAACACAACCGCGCTTATTGAACCCGATTTTGTCGCCGAAGGGGGGATGAGCTTGAACTTTTCAACCATAAAGCCCGTTCCCGTTTGTTCGTCCGCCGAGTATTCACAAGATTCAAAAAGCATATTTTCCAAATCGTCCTGTGTGAAATCGGACGATATTTCGGCTTCTTTAAACGCCTTTAAAAACAGAGCTTTGTTTTTTTCGACTGCGGTCTGTGCATCGTCAACCATAGAAAAGCCCGCATACACGTTCGGACCTTTCAACAACGGCACTGATACCGCCGAAAAAATACAGGTTGCCGACAATGCCGCGGCAAGAATTTTTTTCATAATAATATCACGCTTTCTTTAAAAAATTTCAACTTATATATTTTAATATAACGGATTTGTAATATCAATGTTTGATTCATAACTTGCATAAAATCGTCATAACTTGCATAAAAAGCTCCGAAAGCCGATGAGACTTTCGGAGCATAGACGCGTTTTATCTTACCATTTCGTCTTGGTGTCCCGTTGCGTTATGAGATTTTATCACATTCATAATTTCACCGATACTGCTGTCGGACATATCTCCGACAACCGTGTTTTTAACGGCGGAACAAGCGTTTCCTATCTTTAACGCTTGTTCAACATCACCGAGAGCGGTCAAACCGTACAATACGCCCGAGAGATACGCGTCACCGCTGCCGATACGGTCTATTACCTCAATATTGTTATATCCCTTTTCTTCATAAAAATTGCCATCAAAGTATATTTTTGAGTTAAAATTGTGGTGCATTGGCGAAACAACCTCGCGGCGCGTTGTGGCAACAAGGCTGCATCCGAAATCATTCGAATATCCTTTCATTATATCTTCAAGGCTGCCCGTGCGTCTGAGCATTCGCCTTGATGTTTCTTCCGATACAAACAAAAAGTCAACATAATTAAAAACGTCCTCGATTACGGCTCTTGCCTCGTCCTCGCTCCAGAGAGCGGCACGGTAGTTGACATCAAACGAAATCTTTGCACCTGCGCCGTGGAATTTTTTTATAACTTCGAGGGCGGTTTTTTGCAGCTCGGGCGACAGAGCAAGAGTGATGCTGCTTATATGAAAGATTTTGGTCTTGTCGAATATATCGTCCGAAATCTCGTCAATGCCGAGGGTACAAACCGATGAGTTTGCACGGTCATATATAACGGATGACTTTCGAGGATATGCACCGTTTTCGTAATAATAAAGACCGAGACGGCTTTTGTCGGACTTGTCATAAACCAAGTATCGGTCATCAACATTCCCCGATGTTATTTTTGATTTTACAAGCCGCCCGATTGCGTTATCGGGAAGTTTGGTTATCATCGCCGACCGTGTGCCGAGCATCGCCGCGCCTGACACAACGTTAAGCTCGCTGCCGCCGATATTGCGTTCGAAATAATCCGCCTGTGAAAGTTTTTGCTTTCCCGGAGGGGAGAGGCGTATCATTACCTCGCCCATACCGACTATATCATATTCGGCATCATGTTTTAATGTGTTTATCTTTGACATATTATGTTTCTCTCCTTTTGGTTTACATTATTTTAATTATATCAATATTTTCAAATATTTTCAAGCGTTTTTAAGAATTTAAGTAAATATTTCAATTAGTCTTTCAATATAATAAAATTAAATGTTAAAATTATGTAAACTATAATAAAAAATACGAATTTGAGAAAAAAAGAAATATATTTAAATATTTGGCAATAATCTTTAATAACCGCATATAATCGTATGTAACCGAATTTGATTTATCAGAGCGTTTTGAGTATTATATGTAGTGTTAGCACTCAAAGAGTTAGAGTGCTAACAAATAAAAAGGTAAATTTTTAAACATACAAGGAGGATTTGTTTTATGAATATCAAACCATTGGCAGACAGAGTTGTAATAAAAATGCTTGAGGCAGAGGAGACCACAAAGAGCGGTATTATCCTTGCCGGAACAGCAAAGGAGAAACCTCAGGTTGCGGAAGTTGTGGCGGTTGGCCCGGGCGGCGTTGTTGACGGAAAAGAAGTTAAAATGGAGCTTACCGTCGGTGATAAGGTTATAATGAGCAAGTATGCCGGAACAGAGGTTAAACTCGATGGCGAAGAATACATCATTTTAAGACAAAGCGATGTTTTGGCAAAGATTGATTAATCCGATAAAGATTGATTGATACAAAACGCTAAAGACGCTTTAATGATTCAGAATTTCAACTATATTATATTGGAGGTAATAAATTATGGCTAAGCAGATTTTATTCGGAGAGGAAGCAAGACACGCTTTGGAAAGAGGTGTGAACCAGCTTGCTGATACAGTAAAGGTTACACTCGGCCCCAAAGGCAGAAACGTTGTTCTTGACAAAAAATACGGCGCACCGCTTATCACAAACGATGGTGTTACGATTGCAAAGGACATAGAGCTTGACGATGCATTCGAGAATATGGGCGCACAGCTCGTTAAAGAGGTTGCGACAAAGACAAATGACATTGCAGGCGACGGAACAACAACGGCGACATTGCTTGCACAGGCTTTGATTCGCGAGGGAATGAAGAACGTTGCCGCAGGCGCAAACCCGATGGTGGTAAGACGCGGCATGGCGGCGGCTGTCAATGCGGCGGCTGATGAAATCATCAAGAACAGCAAAAAGGTTGACGGCAGAGACGACATTGCTCGTGTTGCATCTGTTTCGGCGGCGGACGAAACAATCGGTAACTTGATTGCGGACGCAATGGAAAAGGTTACGACAGACGGCGTTATCACTGTTGAAGAATCAAAGACAGCCGAGACATATTCAGAGGTTGTTGAGGGTATGCAGTTTGACAGAGGATATATCACACCGTATATGGTTACGGACACAGACAAGATGGAGGCGGTTTTGGATGACGCTTATATCTTGATTACGGATAAAAAGATTTCGAACATTCAAGAAATCCTTCCGCTTTTGGAACAGATAGTTCAATCTGGCAAAAAGCTGCTTATCATTGCAGAGGACATTGAGGGTGAGGCTCTTTCAACACTTATCGTCAATAAGCTCAGAGGAACATTCACCTGCATCGGTGTTAAAGCCCCCGGTTTTGGCGACAGAAGAAAAGAAATGCTCAAAGATATTGCAATCTTAACTGGCGGTCAGGTTATTTCGGAAGAAATAGGTCTTGAGCTCAAAGATGCAACCGTTGAACAGCTCGGCAGAGCGCGTCAGGTTAAAGTTCAGAAAGAGAACACCATCATCGTTGACGGTATGGGTGACAAGAATGAAATTGCAAACAGAGTAAGCAACATCAGAACTCAGATAGAGGAAACAACATCTGAATTTGACAAAGAAAAGCTTATGGAACGTCTGGCTAAGCTTGCCGGCGGTGTAGCCGTAATCAAAGCAGGTGCGGCAACCGAAATAGAGATGAAAGAAAAGAAGCTCAGAATTGAGGACGCTTTGGCGGCAACCCGTGCAGCGGTAGAAGAAGGAATTGTTGCCGGCGGCGGTACTGCATTCATTAATGCAATCCCGGCTGTTAAAAAGGTCGTTGACGAGTTCAGCGGTGACGAAAAGACCGGCGCACAGATTGTTCTGCGTGCTCTAGAGGAACCGGTTCGCCAGATTGCGCATAATGCAGGTATCGAAGGCAGCCTTATAGTAAACAAGATTAAGGAAAGCCCGATAGGCGTTGGATATAACGCATTGACAGACGAGTATATGGATATGTTAAAGGGCGGTATTGTTGACCCGACAAAGGTTACACGTTCGGCTCTTCAAAACGCAGCGTCCGTTGCTGCAATGGTTCTCACAACCGAGAGCATTGTTGCCGACAAGCCCGACCCTCAGGCTGACGCAGCGGCTGCGGCTGCTATGGCAGGCGCAGGTGCGGGCGGAATGTATTAATCCGCGGCATATCGCATAAAATTGCATAACACGAAATTAAACCCGTGCGGAGACAAAAATCCGCACGGGTTTTTGAATCGGCGGACAAAAGACGGAGAATAAAGGGCGAATAGCATAAAGGGCGAATAGCATAAAGGCAGAGACAATAAAACGTTGCGCTGCTCTATGTATTTGGACGGTATCGGTATTTGCCTGTGGTGGTCGATATTCACACAAAAAAAGAACTCGGCGCATCAATCGCCGAGTTCTTTTGCCAAAAAATTCAACAAACATTATAAAAAGACTATTTGCCGTTTACAAGGTCTTTTAAGCTTCTGCCTGCTTTGAAAGCCGGAACTTTAGCAGCCTCAATCTTCATTTCTTCGCCGCTGTGGGGGTTTCTGCCTGTGCGAGCGGCTCTTTCTCTAACTTCAAAGCTGCCGAAGCCAACGAGCTGAACTTTGTCGCCCTTTTTGAGTGTATCCTCAACCGCACCGATGAAAGCAGCGAGAGCAGCCTCAGCATCTTTCTTTGTAAGATTTGCATTTTCAGCAATAGCTGAAATTAATTCCTGTTTGTTCATTTCAAAAACTCCTTTGAATAAAAATAAAATATTTATACGTCTATTCTACTATAAAACGCGGAAAAATTCCACTGTTTTCTGAGAGAAAAACATAAATTCGTATATTTGCACAATTTTTATGGGTACGGTATAGCTAAAATGCTGATTAAATCAGTATTTTTCGACATTTCAGCCATACGAATTTAAATGTTTTGTAAATATTACTCGGGGTGGTTCATACGCATTTCGTTAAACTCCTGCCTTGTAATAAGCACCTGACGCGGTTTTGTGCCCTCGTAAGGACCGATGATTTTTGACTTTTCCATCTGGTCGATAAGCTTTGCCGCACGCTGATAACCCATTTGGAATTTACGCTGGAACATTGCCACGGAAGCTTGTCCGTTTTCAAGGACAAGCTCGACCGCCTCCCAGAACATCTTGTCGCGGTTGCCCGAATGTTCTTCGCTGCCCTCCGCATCTGATTCGATGTTTGCCGCAACTTGTTCGCGCTCACGCTCGATGTTCTCGATAATGCTTTCGTCATAATTTGCCTCATATTGAGATTTGATATAATCGATTACCGCTTCGCGCTCATCGTCCGACACAAAGTTACCCTGAATACGCATAGGCTTTGCCGCACCTCGCGGACTGTAGAGCATATCGCCCTTGCCGAGGAGCTTTTCCGCACCGCTGCAATCGAGGATTGTACGGCTGTCCACATTTGATGTAACCGAAAACGCGATACGTGTTGGAATGTTATTCTTGATAACACCTGTCACGACATTGACGGACGGACGCTGGGTTGCGATTATAAGATACATACCTGCGGCACGCGCAAGCGCCGCAAGACTGTTTATCGCGCCCTCGACCTCGTTCTTTGCCGCAAGCATCAAGTCGGCAAGCTCATCGATGATTATTACTATCTCCGGCAGCTTTCCGTCAGGCTCGCCTATTTCGTCCATAAGTTTGTTATATCCCTGTAGGTTTCGAACCTTGTTTTCATTAAGCAACTGATAACGGTTCTTCATCTCTCCGACCGCCCAGTTCAGTGCGCCTGCCGCGTGTTTTGGGTCTGTTACGACAGGTATCAAAAGGTGCGGAATACCGTTGTACACGCCGAGTTCAACCATTTTGGGGTCAACCATAATCATCTTGACCTCATCGGGGCGAGCCTTGAACAGAATACTGAGTATAAGCGAGTTTATACATACGCTCTTACCGGAACCGGTTGCACCTGCGATGAGACCGTGCGGAAAGTCGGCGATGTCGGTAACAACACAATTACCGCTTATATCCTTGCCCAGAGCAAATGCGGTTTTTGAGTTGAAATTCCTGAATTTGTCGCTGATTATTACCTCGCGAATTGGTACGGGGGTCGCGGTCTTGTTCGGAATTTCGATACCTATTACCGATTTGCCCGATACGGGTTCGATTCTGACACCCGATGCCGCAAGGCTCAGCGCAATATCATCGGAAAGGTTGGTTATTTTTGACACTTTTATACCGGGTCCGGGCTGTAACTCGAACCGTGTAACGGTCGGACCTTGTGTGATATTTACTATTTTTGCGTCAACCCTAAAGCTGTTTAGGGTGTGCAAAAGTCGGTTCGCCTTTTCTTCAAGTTCAGAGCGTATCTCTGAATTGCTTTTCTTTGACGGTTTCGGCATGGCGAGCAAGTCGGCGGTGGGAAGATGATAAATGATATTCCTTGGCGTATTGTCGCGCTTTTCGGCTATCTCCTGTTTGATTTTTGCTTCGGGGGTCTGTTGCTCGGCGTTTTCGACCGCCATGCGGCGACCGGCAACAACCGCCCTGTCTATATCTATCCCGGCATCCATTGCCGCTTGTGTCATCGGGTCGGTAACGTCCTCAAGCTTTGCCTGTGAGGGCGGTTCATAATCCGTACCCTCCTCGTTTTCAACAGGCGGATGATAAACTCCGTTTTCATCGGGAAGTTCGGTCAAAACACCCGTTTTTAAGCTGTCAAGAGTAAAAGGCAAATCAAGGTCGGCGGTTGAGCCGCCGTCATCCGCCGTTTCGCTACCGAAAAGGTCATCGGGCTGCGGCGGGTCTTCTTCAAATGTAAAGAGCTTTTTCGGTGTATCATCGGTCGGAGGCGGAAGTTCGTCATCAATATCCTGTTTGCCCTGAAAGTATTCGCCGAAGAAGTTCGATTTGCGGTTTGAGGATTTTTCCGATTCGGCGTTGTCCTCCGCCGCGTCAAGCTTGTGTCGGCGCACTTTCAGTTTTTCTTTGACGGATTGAGACTGTTCCGAATATTCGGGCAACTTAAATTCCACCTCGCTGTCGGCGATGTCGTTATATTCGCTCTTTCTGCGCTTGAATGTGTCAGCCGCGCGGCGAAACAGCTTTTCTATTGATATTCCCGTGAGCAAGATGATAAGGATTATCTCTGCCGTAATGGTCAGAACCCATGTTCCCGCCGTGCCGACAAGCAGGTTCAAAATGCGGCAGATGCCGCCGCCGATAAGACCGCCGCCCATCGAGTTACAGCCGTTGTTCCAAAGCTCTGACACATTCGCCGCCAAGGATGTTCCGCTAAGCTCGTTTTCGCCGGCAAACATCGTGACGAGAACAGAGGTGAATACTATCAAAAGCCCGAGCAGAACAAAGCGCAGTACATTTTTTTCGCCCGGCTTGTCCAAAAAGACCATAACGCCCGTTGCGATGATAAAAAGACAGCTGACTGCAATCGACTTGCCGAGCATACCATAGCATACCATCTTGATAAAATGCCCGATCGCACCCGTTGCATCGGTCAGAAACGATAGTGCGAGAAATATTCCCGTTGCGATAAGGATGATACCCTTGATTTCGTTCGAAAGAGTTTTCTTTTTCGGTGCGGCTTGTGCTTTTGCCGCCGGTTTTTTGGGCGCGGCTTTTTTTGTGCTGCCCGATTTTGATTTTGCCGCGCCGCCTTTGGGCGCGGACTTGCCGCGGCCGGCAGAGCCGCTTTTTGTTTTATCTTTTTCTGCCATAGTTATATCTCCCGTATATTATAGATTTATTTTATCGGCGGCAGACAAAAAACGCACCGCCGCCAAAAGTATTCCGATATTATATTATAACATACTTTGGGGCGGTGCGATATTACAATTATATTTCAAATTAAGAATTTTTTGCTGAAAAACAGAAGTGGTTTTTGATGATTTTGACGGTTTTTAAGGCTTTGAGGCGATATTTGGGACTTAAATATTGAGCCAGTCGTTCAGGTTGCGGATAAACATCTGCCAAAAATCAATTTTTTCAACCTCGCACGGGGCACAGACATCGCGGCGTGCGACTTCGCTCCCGTCTATTTTATATATGACTTCGCCGAGCTTTGAGCCGATTTCGACAGGCGCGGAAACGGTGTCGGCAAGGTTAAATTCGGTTTCAATCTTGTCACGGTTTCCCTTTTTGACGATAAAGCCGTCACCCTTTATCTCGGGCATAATCTGTTCGTTCACGCCGCCCTCGATTCTTACATACGGAATTGGAATATCGACAAAGCCCTCGTTTGCAACCTCATAATTGGCAAATCCGTAATCGAGCATGGCGGACGCGGATGAAAAACGGTCGGCGGTTGTTGGCGCGGCGATGATAACCGCGATAAGCTGCATTCCGTCACGCTCGGCGGTCGCGGATATACAGTATTTCGCCGTGCTTGTTGAGCCTGTTTTAAGCCCGTTTGCGCCTTTGTAAAACCGTATCAGCTTATTCGTGTTCGATAAGCCGAACGAGCCGTTTCTTAAACTGTCCATCCATATCGTGGTATAGTCGAATATCTTTGTATGCTTTAAAAGCTCGCGCGAGATTTTGGCGATGTCGCGTGCGCTGCTGTAATGCTCGGGAGTTTCGTCCAGACCGTTACAGTTGATAAAGTGCGTGTTGTCACAGCCAAGCTCTGCCGCGCGCTTATTCATCTTTTCGACAAACGCGCCCTCGCTTCCGCTTATATGCTCTGCCATAGCAACGGCGGCATCGTTGCCCGATGCGACCGCAATCGCCTTTAGCATATCGTCAACGTTCATCTGTTCGCCGACCTCTAAAAATACTTGCGAACCGCCCATTGACGCGGCGTATTCGCTCACCGTAACAGAGTCGTCATATTTGATTTTTCCGCTGTCCAACGCCTCCATTATAAGCAGCATAGTCATCGTCTTTGTGACGCTTGCGATAGGCAGGCGTTCGTCCGCGTTTTGTTCATATAAAACCTCGCCCGTCGATGCCTCGGTCAAAAAGCCCGATTTTGCGTTGATGAGCTTTGTTGATACATCGGTGTCGACCTGGGCGGCGGATTCGGCGTATGCGGCGGAATATGACGGAATAAACAGCATAAATGCGAGTAAAAACGCCGCAAAGCGGCACAGATGCACGGTTCTTTCGGAATGTTTGTTAAACATAGGTATACCTCCGTATCGCGGCGGAGTTCGCCGCATATAGTTGACATATTTGTTGTTGGTAAAGTATATGCACGGACGGGCGGAATATACGAAAAAATAAATTGTCGTTATTTGACGCACGAAAAAAAGTGGGAAATACGGGAAATATGTTATAATGAATTTTGCAATGCAAAGTCGGCTTGTTCGCACGAAACACGCGTGTTTGACGAATGTCGGGGCGGATTTTGGCTTTTGCATATGTTATAACGGATTTAAGCGATAATAAGAAACGGAGATGAAGTGTATGGAAATGCGTCTTGAACGGTTGGGTACAACGCTTGTGGCAAAGCTGAACGGCGAGCTTGACCACAGCTGTGCGGCGGAAATCCGCGAAAGGCTTGACAAGGAGATTAGCACGGGCGGAATGAAAAATCTTGTTATGGATTTTGATATGGTTGATTTTATGGACAGCTCGGGCATAGGCGTGCTTGTCGGACGATATAAACGCATACGGGCGATGGGCGGAAAGATGCTTGTCATTCGAACCTCGCCCCAGGTCGATAAGATAATCGATGTGTCGGGATTGAGAAACCTTATGGAGTTCGAATAGCTTTTGACTTTATTATTTAAGATGAAAGGATTGATTTTTAAGGATGGATAATTACATAAAAATTGAGTTCCCGAGCATAAGCTGTAACGAGGCGTTCGCAAGAGCGGCGGCAGGGGCTTTTGCGGCAAGGCTCGACATAACGGTGGACGAGCTTGCCGATATAAAAACGGCGGTGTCCGAGGCGGTGACAAACGCAATCGTTCACGGATATTCGGGCGGATGCGGAATGGTTGAGATGAAATGTCGCGCTCTCGGGCGGACGATAGAGATAACGATTACCGATTACGGATGCGGAATAGACGATGTTGCGCTTGCGATGCAGCCGCTATATTCGGGGTCTGACGATGAGGAGCGCAGCGGTATGGGCTTTACCGTGATGCAAAGCTTTATGGATTCGCTGAGCGTTGAATCCGAGCCGGGTGTGGGAACGACTGTTACAATGACAAAAAGAACAGGTGAAGAGTCAGATGCAGATGAATAAGAACGATTTCTCCGACAATGACGCATTGCTTGTATCGGCGGCACAGGGGGATTTGAACGCAAGAAATACCCTTGTTACCAACAATATGGGGCTTGTGTACAGCGTGGTCAAGCGTTTCGGCGGCAGGGGCTTTGAAAGCGAGGACTTGATTCAGATAGGTGCGATAGGTCTGATTCGCGCCGCCGAAAGATTCGATATGAGCTATGGCGTAAAGTTTTCGACATACGCGATACCCATGATAATCGGAGAGATAAAACGCTTTATACGTGATGACGGAATCATAAAGGTGAGCCGTTCGCTCAAAGAGACGGCGGCTGCCGCCGCGGCGGTGAAAAAGCGGATAGAGGACAGCGAGGGCAGAGAGGCAACGGTAACAGAGATTGCAAAAGAGATGAATATATCGGCGGCGGAGCTGTCGGCTGCGCTTAATTCTCAGGTTGCGCCATGCTCGATTTATGCGGCGGCGGATGACGGAACGGGCGAGGGCAAGGCTCTTGTCGATAAGATAGAAGAGGGCGAAAATCAAATAAGCCGCGCAACGGATAAAATCGTTATCAGACAGCTCATCGCCGATCTTGATGAGAGAGACGGCGAGATTGTTAAGATGAGGTATTTTTGTCACAAAACCCAAGAACAGGTTGCTCAAAAGCTCGGTATTTCACAGGTTCAGGTTTCAAGGCTCGAAAAAAAGATTCTGGCAAAATTGAGAAACAAACTCGGGGAGTGAGTTATTGAATTATATAATATTTTAAAATTCGGGGGTTAAAGAATATTTTTTGAAAAGGTGCGCACAATATCCGATAAATACAGAAAATGTAAATCGGAGGTTTGGATATTTATGGAGCATACAAATAAAGAATATCTCGAATATCTCAACAAAAAATCGCCGAACAGCACTCTTGCAAAGGATATGATTTTTGCATTTTTGACAGGCGGCGCAATATGCGTTATAGGACAGGCGTTTTTTGACCTGTATACAAAGGTGTTGCTTGCGGATACCGAGCTTGCGCGGAGCGCGGTCAGTATGACAATGGTGTTTATCGGTGCGTTTTTGACCGGAATAAATGTGTACGGAAAAATCGCAAAATATGCCGGAGCGGGAACACTTGTACCGATTACGGGGTTTGCCAATGCAATTGTATCTCCGGCAATGGAGTTTAAAAAAGAGGGGCTTGTACTCGGACTTGCCGCAAAGATGTTTGTTATTGCCGGGCCTGTTTTGGTGTACGGAATAACGGCATCTGCGGTTGTCGGCGTGATTTATTGGTTTATAACCGTGTTATAGAGAATGGGGGAGCGGCAAGATGAACAAAAGGTACGGCAGGCAAACGGTAAGAATAGATGATGTGAGTATTGCGTCCGAGGCGGCCATTGTCGGCGAAAAAGAGGGAGACGGTCCTCTCGGTGAATATTTTGACATTGTTTTGGATGATAACCAATGGAACGAAAAAACGTGGGAAAAGACCGAGAGCAAGATGCAGAAAGAGGCAATAAAGCTTGCGATAAAAAAGGGCGGATTTTCGCCCGAAAATATAGACCGCGCGTTCTCGGGCGACTTGCTTAACCAGTGCATAGGTGCAGGGTTCGGAATGCGCGATTCAGAGATTCCGTTTTACGGGATATACGGGGCGTGTTCGACTATGATAGAGGGGATAAGCCTTGCGGCAATGAGTATTGACGGTGGATATGCCAATGCCGCCGCGGCGGTAACGTCGAGCCATTTCTGTACGGCAGAGCGACAGTACAGAACGCCTCTGCCCTATGGGGGACAGAGAACGCCGACCGCACAATGGACGGTAACGGGTGCGGCATCGGCGGTCTTAAAGCGCGGTGCGGCGGTCGGTGATATTGCGGTGACGAGCCTAACGGCGGGAAAGATTGTCGATAAGGGCGTAAAAGACTCGAATAATATGGGCGGCGCAATGGCACCGGCGGCGTATGATACGCTTTCGGCGCATTTTAAAGAAACGGGGCTGTCGCCGCGTGATTATGATTTGATTGTTACGGGGGATTTGGGAAAGGTCGGCTCGGAAATACTGACCGAGCTGCTCGCTGAGGACGGCATTGACATATCGGCGAATTATATGGATTGCGG
>URAN01000027.1 GCA_900545865.1 uncultured Eubacteriales bacterium | reverse complement strand
TCCTTGCAATACAGGGCTTGTTTGCCATGCACTTTTTTAGTTTATTAAATTTTTTAAAAAAATTTTCAAAAAACTCTTGACTTTTAATAGTTAGTCACCTCTATGCATATTATAGCATACTTTTTGGTGAAAAATCAATAGAAATATAAAAAACTTGTGATAGAATAAAGAAAAAGGAGGTATGCAAAATAGATTATTTGTGGATTGTTTTGGCAGATATTCTAATGGCAACGGATTTTTCGCTGAACAAGGTTTATCAAAGGAAGTGCGGTGCGACACCGATGGCGGGTTATCGCTTTAACCTGCTTTCGGGAATTTTAAAAATGCTGATATTTTGGGCAATTAACGGGTTTTCGCTAGAAATAACCGCTTATTCATCAATTATGGCTGCGATGATGGCGTTTGTTTGCTTTTGCTATATTCTGCTTGGTCAGCAAATTTTAAAGGTCAGTCAAGTGACGGTATACACACTCTTTCTTATGCTCGGCGGTATGTGTGTGCCCTATGTTTGGGGAGCGGTGTTTCTGCATGAACAGCTGACCGCGTTTCGCATAATAGGTTTAGTTGTGATTGCGGCGGCGCTGATTCTGATGAACCTGAGTGAACGTCCGCCCAAAAAACAGATTTTGATGTGTGTTGCCGTGTTTTTTTTGAACGGACTATGCAGCGTAATCTCAAAAGAACATCAAATATCGGCGAACGAAACGGTTTCCACCTCGGGATTTGTAATGTTGACGGGTGCGGCAACGGCATTATTTGGATTGGTCGGAATTATTGCTGAACGCATGAAAGGTCATAGCTCAGAGTTGATTTCCGGCGGTGCGGGTTTCGGCACAGTGGCTCTTTCGGCGGTAATCGGCGGTGCGTCATATTTACTTCAGTTACTCGGTGCGGAAAGAATTCCGGCAACAGTGCTGTATCCTATGTTATCGGGAGGCAGTATAGCACTGAGTGTTCTGACAGGTTGGGTTTTCTTCCGCGAAAAGCCTGCCAAAAAGCTTTGGATAGGAATGGTCTTTTGTGTTATAGGCACAGCTATGTTTATTTTTTAAAAGAAAAACTTTATATAATTAAAAGAAAGAAGGAAAATTTATGGAATTTTTGAAGAAACAGAATTTATTTTCATTTTTGTATGACGGAAAAAGTATTTGGAATTGCGAAGTTCAAAAAATGGTTAGCGAGAATGAAAATGAAATCATTACTGAGCTGGCGTTGTCGGACGGGTTAAAGGTTACCAATATTGCCAAAAAGCATAGCGGCAATGCATACGAGTGGGTGAATTGGTTTGAAAATACCGGTTCAGAGCCGACGAAAATCTTATCGGACATTTGGGATTGTGACTATGTTGTTCCGTTTGAAAAAGATGAAAAGAAAGGCTATACTGCTTATGAGGCGGATAAGGACAAGGTAATGAAGGTGTATGCTCCCAACGGCTCGAATTGGAAGCCTTATGAGTTTTATGCCGATCCCGATGAGGTCAACGGAGGTAACTTTCTTCCGTATCACTTAACACCCGATCAGCCGCACCAAAGCTATGCGCCCACAGGCGGACGCTCTTCCGAAACCCGTGCACCATTTTTCAATATCAAAAGAGAAGATAAGGGTGTAATCTTTGCGATTGGCTGGACGGGGCAGTGGCAGTGCGAACTGGACAGAACGGATGAGGGTGTTCGTATTCGCACAAAGGTTCAAGAAACACATTTTCGGCTTTTGCCGGGCGAAAAAATCCGCACTTCTTCAATCGTAATAATGACATATACGGGTACGGTGATACAAGCGCAAAATCAGTGGCGCAGACTGGTAAAAAAAGAATTTTCACTTATCGGAAAACCCGATCGCGATACCGGGGGCGTATTCTGTGCCGGAATATGGGGCGGTATGTCGGATTCCGCTGTAAAGAGTCGAATTCAAAAAATAAATGAGTATGAAATTCCGTTTGATGACGTTTGGATGGATGCCGGTTGGTACGGTATGGGAGAGAAACCGTCACCGGATGAGTTTGAGGGGAATTGGGGTTACCATACCGGCGACTGGCGAATAAATCCGCACTTGCACCCCAACGGTCTGCTTGATATTTCTGAGGGAATTTCGGCAGCGGGAAAAAGATTTTTATTATGGATTGAACCCGAACGTATCATCAATACAACACCGATAGCGAAAGATCACCCTGAGTATTTTCTTGTTCCCGAAGAGCCAAAAAGTCCAAATCTGTTATTGAATCTCGGTGATGAGTCTGCGTGGAACTATTGCTTTGATACGCTGGTGGAATTAATCGAAAAATTGAATCTTCACTATTACAGACAGGACTTTAATATCTCGCCGTTGCCGTATTGGCGCAAAAATGATACCGAAGATCGCATCGGAATCAGCGAAATAAAACACATTATGGGGTTGTATCGTCTATGGGACGCACTTTTGGAACGCTTTCCGCATTTGATGATTGATAATTGTGCGAGCGGTGGCAGAAGGATTGATATCGAAACCCTGCGCCGTTCCGTTCCGCTTTGGAGAAGTGATGCTCAATGCCCGGCAAATTATCGGTGCGAAATTGCTCAGATGCATAATATGTCATTCGCATCATGGATGCCGTATTCGGGCACGGGAAGCGGACGTGAATGGGGCGATATGTATAGAATAAGAAGTGCCTATGCCGGTGCGCTTACCACAAACTACAGCTTTTCGGAAAGGTCGCAATTCGGCAGTCCCGAACAAATGCTTTGGATTAAAAAGATGAGCGAAGAATACTTAAAAGTACGTCCGTATTTTTATGAGGATTTTTATCCGCTGACCCAAATCAGCGAACGCACCGATATATGGTCGGCGGCACAGTATGACCGCCCCGATAAGGGGGACGGAATTGTTCAGGTGTTCCGCCGTGAGGATGCACCGTATACGGACGCAAGTTTTACACTTTTTGCAATACAGTCGGGTAAAACCTATGTTTTCTGCGATGCGGATACTGATGAAGTGGTGAAAATCAGCGGCAAAAAACTGATTGAGAACGGCTTTTCGGTACATATCCCTGAAAAGCGCACAGCAAAACTCTATTTTTATAAGACAGTATAATTTGAGATAAAAAATTAATTGAGATTGTTTCGCAGAACTATGTCGGATTCGAAAGAGATATTTTTTAGATTCGTCAGATTTATGCAATGTGAAATGAACAAATTGAATTCTAAAGAGTTTGCCGATTTTATTGGCAGCTCTTTTTTTGTAATAGAGGACGTGCTGCCGTTCATATATGTGTATTATCCGAAACGAAAAGAGGTGAGATGAGATGCAGAAAAAGAAAGTGAGAACAAAGGCAGCCATTTATTGCCGCTTATCCGAGGAAGACAGAAACAAACAATTTGAATCGGATGACTCAAACAGCATACAGAATCAGAAAGCAATGCTTATGCAGTATGCTATGGAACAGGGGTGGGATGTTTACAACATTTACAGCGATGACGATTATGCAGGGGCGGACAGAAAGCGGCCTGAATTTAACCGCTTGCTCTCCGATGCCGAAAACAAAAAGTTTGATGTTATACTCTGTAAAACCCAATCGCGGTTTACCCGCGAACTTGAATTGGTGGAAAAATATATACACGGGCTATTTCCGCTATGGGGCATTCGCTTTGTGAGTATTGTCGATAATGCCGATACGGCAAATAAGGGCAATAAAAAGTCAAGACAGATAAACGGGCTTGTGAATGAGTGGTATTTGGAGGATATGTCGGACAACATCAAAAGCGTTTTGATAAACAGACGAAAAAACGGTTTTCATATCGGTGCATTTGCGCTCTACGGATATAAAAAAGACCCCGACCGAAAGGGACACTTGATTATTGACGAAGAAGCCGCCGCCGTTGTAAGAGAAGTTTTTACACTTTTTTCACAGGGTTACGGCAAAACAGCCATTGCCCGACTGTTAAATGACAGGGGTATACCAAACCCGACAGAATACAAAAGATTGCATGGCTTGCGATACAAACAGCCAAAAACAAAAATCGGTACACTGTGGAAGTATTCAGCTATATCCGCTATGCTGATAAACGAAATCTATATCGGAAATATGGTGCAGGGTAAATACGGCAGCGTGTCATATAAAACAAAACAGAATAAACCTCGTCCCAAAAGTAAATGGTATATTGTTGAGGGAACTCACGAGCCTATCATTGACCGCGAATTATGGGACAGGGTGCAAAAAATGGTTGCCGAACGTGCAAAACCGTTTGCAACAGGCGAGATAGGAATGTTCGCCCAAAAAGTTCGATGTGCCGGATGTGGCTATATAATGCGGTCATCCAAAAGCCGCAGCAAGCGTTATCTTCAATGTCCCACCAAACGCGTTGCCAAAGACGTATGCGACGGAGCGTTTATCTCGGTTGACAGATTGGAAAAAACGGTTGTTGATGAAATTAACCGTTTGTCGGATGAATATCTTGACAAAGAAGAATTGGAGCAAAATATAGAATTTTGCAATAATCCGCAAGACAGGAAAGAAAGACTGATTTCGGAAATTGCCGCCTGTAATAAAAAAATGGCGGAATACGCAAAAGGCATTCGCGATATTTATATGGACAAGGTAAAAGGATTGATTTCGGAAAGTGATTTCATTGATTTATCAAAAAACTTTTCAGCCGAGAAAGAAAGATTGGAGCGCGCGGTTGCAGACGGCGAAAAGCGGTTATCCGAACTCGATGAAAAAATTGAAATCGGCGGTAATCGCCGCGAGCTTATCGAGAAGTACACAAATTCGGAACATCTGAGCCGTGAAATTGTTGAAACGTTTATCGATTATATTTCGGTCGGCAGACGTATTCCCGGCACAAGGAATGTTCCGATTGAAATTCATTGGAATTTTTAAGTTGTTGTTCTTACATAATTGCAGCAGAGCAAAAAGCGAGAGCGGTATACGATAATATCCTGAGGGTTTCGGATAACCCCGATGTCAATGATGTAATAAAATTCCTGCGTGAACGCGAAGTCGTTCACTTCCAGCGTTTCGGTGAAGCGTTAGACAGGTTACAGAACAGGCCGCGGTCTAAGATGTGCCGTGGCGCGGATATGAACAAAAGCGAAAAATAACGGTAAAGTGCGCTCGGCTGTGCTTATGTGCGGCCGGGCGCTTTTGCTTTGCCGCAAGCTATGCCGAGATAAATAAAAAATCGGGGTCGTTCCAATGACTTTGATTTTTTATTTATTTAAATCAAATAATAATCTGTTTTTTGTCACGATATTTTTTCGGCGTGATTCCGGTATAATTTTTAAAAACATAGCTAAAATATCCTTGGCTTCCGAAACCGCATTGTATTGCGATTTCGGAGAGCGAGGAGTTGTTCAGCCGAAGCAGCTTTTTGGCAAGAATTATTCGCTGTTCCAAAAGATATTCGGACGGTGTTATGCCCTTGACAGACTTGAAAACGCCGTGAAAAAATCTCGGACTTAAACACACTTTTTTGGAAATCTCGGACAGAGTGATACGCTGTTCGAGATTATTTTGTATAAACGAACAAGCCGCATTGACCGCGGTAAGGTACTGCTCGTATTCGCCCGTATATTCCTTTGACGCGTCATCCAAAAAGCAACCGAGAATTTCGGACACGCCGCCCTGTATTACAAATTTTTTTGCAGGATTGTTCAGATTCTGTGCATTGAGCATATTTTTAAAAATCTGAGTAAGCCTTTCCGTGCCGTAAGAGTGAAAAACGTTGGGCAGGGTGTTAAGTGATTTTTGAATTTCGCTTTGTATAAGCCAAAACGCCCAAGCGTATGAGTGGCTCGAGATTCCGAACTCGATGGGGTATAAAAAAGACGTATTGACGGGTGCGGACGGAATCGATATTCGCCGCGAGGTGAGTTCATCCGACAAGAGCGTTATTATCGGCGGCACGGGTTATTATACAGATAACGCCGCCGAATATACATCGTTTATAGGCTGTGAAGTGTTCGGAATATACGAAGATACGACAAACAAACTCGTTTATGTATTTAAGCCCCGAAACGGCGGCGAAAAAATAACCGAGATAGATATATCCGATTTTATATCTTATACAAAAGACGAAATAAAATATTATGTAAAAGACAGAACAATGAGCGCAAATATAACCGATGCGGTATTGCTCTTTAACGGTGCGCCGATAAAACGGAATATCGAGAATGTTATGAACGGCTTGATTGACGGAACGGTGAAATTAATTGACAGTGACGGCAGCGAGAATACAGTGAACGTATACGAAAACGACCTATACAAAACGGGAAACGTCAAGCTTTCCGAAATCAAAGAGGGCGACCTGATACGTTACCGAACAAATTATAAAGGACGTGTTCATGATATTGAATTATTGTACAGACCGAGCGGATTTGATTTTAAGAACTGGAAGAATTATAACGAACAAACATCGCTGTTTGACGCGACCTATGACCAGTATTTTCAGCTTTCGTTCGGATATGTGGGCGAGGTTAGCGAGCATAATGTCGGTTGGGGTTATAAAAGCGGAACTCAAACGGACGAGATGATAGATTTGTCATCGATAAACTGTATGTTTTATGACAGCGGCGCAAAGGATGCCCAAAAGATTTATACCAACCGTTCAAGCTCTGTACGTGATTTTAAATCTTTCGGTGACAAGTGCGATAAAATTATTGTACAGCTCAAAAACGGAAATGTTTATGCGGCGGTGGTTTACAGATAGGGTAGGATAATATATCATTTGGTTGCGGACAGTCAAAACCGTCATAAAAAATAGGTTTTTAGCACCAAATGACAAAAAATTATCCGTTGACTTTATATATAATCGGTGATAGAATTAGAAAAGAAAAGTGCGGAGCATTACCGCGGACATTATATTACGGAAGAGATGATTTTTATGGCGGATATGCTTTTGGAACAGTTAAAGCAATATATGGGAACAAATCCGCGCCCCGAGGATTTTGATGAGTATTGGGTGCGCGCCCTCAAAGAGGCCGATGAGACGGATGTAAATGCGGAAATAACCGTGAGTGATTTTTCCGTTCCGGGTATAAAGTGTATGGATATGTATTTTAACGGAACAAGGGGCGGAAGGGTTTATGCAAAGTTGTTGATACCTCAAAATATTTGCGGCAAGGCACCGGCGGCACTTACCTTTCACGGATATTCGAGCGGCTCGAACGAGTGGTCGAATTATTTGGCGGCGGCATATATGGGATTCGTTGTTGCGGCTATGGATTGCCGCGGTCAGGGTGGCAGGTCGTCGGACAGAAACCCCGTTGACGGAAACACCTTTCACGGACATATAATAAGAGGTTTGGATGACTCCGATTCCGATAATCTGTATTTTAGGCAGGTCTTTCTCGATACCGTGATTTTGGCAAAAACGGTTATGGCGATGGATATCGTTGACGAAAATCGCGTTGCGGTATACGGCGGTTCTCAAGGCGGAGGTCTCAGCCTTGCCTGTGCCGCGCTTGTTCCCGAAATAAAGATTGTGGCGGTGCATTATCCGTTTTTGGCCGATTATAAACGCGTGTGGCAGACAGGAATGACAAACGGTGCGTATGCAGAGTTAAAGGATTATTTCAGGAGTTTTGACCCTGAACACACGCGAGAGGAAGAAGTGTTCACAAAACTCGGATATATTGATATTCAGCACCTTGCGGACAGGATAAAAGCCAAAGTAATGATCGGTGTGGGACTTATGGATGATACCGTTCCGCCGTCGGCACAATTCGCAGTGTATAATAAGATTAAATCCGAAAAAAGGATGGCTATATATCCTGATTTTAAACACGAACCGCTTTTGGGATATTCTGATAAGGTATATTTGATGCTCAAAGAGCTTATTTAGTAAGCGCAGGCAAAACAACATAAAATTAAACTTTAACCGTAATGCGGCAGGGGTAATTCGCCCCTGCCGCATTCGTTATACCGAGAGATTAAATCTCCGATTCATTTATTTTCAAATCCTTGAAATAATATTGTTTGTCGCGCTCGTTTATCTGTCTTATTCAATATTGAGTGTATTTTCGTTATTGTTTTTCGTATTTTTATCCTCTTTGTTATTCAAATTTTTTTATAACAGCCTCATTGCCCGTGCCGTCGGCACGGCAAAATATTTCCGTTCGGTTTATATCGGCGTTTTCGGGAACAATATCGGGGTTGAGCTTGCAAAAAGCCGAGACAAGTGTGTCGGGTTTGAGATTCCTTTCGCCCCCCGCGTCAAGAACAAGCCTTAATGTCACCGAATCATCGCACATATCCGTTATCTCCCATGCGCGGATATAATCCATTATGTTAATGGGTTTTTCGGTTTTCTTTTTTGTCTTTTTCATAACCGTTATTTCGGGCATGGCAAAAAATGCGTCAATCGCCGTCTTTGAAACGGGCGTGTCCGATTTTAAGACAACCGAATATTCGGCACATACTATATCAGCTGCCCTGTCGCGCGGTTCGCCGACAGATGTAATCCGTATGTCGGGAGGAAGATTATCATTGAGCTTTTGCAATATTTCGCCGTCCGTTATGCCGTCCTCAAATGTAATATCAACGGATTCGCAATCGCTTGTAACCCCAACGGGCAGAGGAAGGGCAAACGTCATTTTTATATGCGGATTAAAGCCCTGTGTGAACACGGCAGGCAGACCGCTTCGCCCGATTGCGCGCGTGAAACACCGCAAAAGGTCAAGGTGCGAAATAAACTTTGCCATATCCTGTTTTGAAAAACGTATTCGTCTTTTACTCAAAGCAAACACCTCCTCCGAATGCGGCTGCGCCGCAGCCCGAACATTTTTCGCGGCATGACGGGGTTGTTTCGCCGCGATATGCCTTTTCGCGTTCCGAAATTAAAAATGCTTTCGAAACGCCCACATCAGCATAATCCCACGGCAGAATTTCATCATACGGAATCGTTCTGTAAGCGTAGAATTTGGGATCTATGCCGTGCATTTCGAACGCTTTCATCCACTTGTCAAAATCAAAAAAGTCTGACCAGCTGTCGAATTTACAACCCATTTCTACCGCTGAAATCATAACCTCACCGAGCCGTCTGTCGCCCTTTGCAAAGACCTCTTCGAGAAAGCTTACATCGCTCGCGTGCCAGTTATAGATTATTTTACGGTTCTTGATGCTGTGGTTCAGCATTGAAGCTTTGCGTTCGAGTTCCGCAATCGTGTTTTGAGGCTCCCATTGAAAGGGTGTGAACGGTTTCGGTACAAAAAGAGATGTGCTGACCGTTACGGATACCGAACGCCCTTTGCGCTCCTCTATGGGAAGCTCAAAAAAGCTGTCGATAACCTTTTGCGCAAGAACCCCGATGCCGAGAACATCCTCATCGGTCTCGGTGGGAAGTCCGAGCATAAAATAGAGTTTCATCCTGTTATATCCGCCACCAAACGCAATCTTTGAGGTTCGCATCAAGTCCGCCTCTTTTACGTTTTTGTTTATCACATCCCTTAGCCTTTGCGTGCCTGCCTCGGGCGCAAAGGTTAAGCCGCTCTTTTTGACTTTTTGAACCTTTTCCATCAGTTCCATAGAAAAGTTGTCAACTCTCAACGACGGAAGAGAAAGGTTTATTCTCTTATCAACGGTTATATCCAAAAGATTGTCGATAAGTTCTTTTAAACAGGTATAATCGCTTGTGCTGAGCGACGAAATAGACATTTCTTCGTATCCCGTTGCGTTTATTGAGTTTTCGGCAACAGCGGTCAGCCGTTCAACGCTGCGCTCTCTTACGGGGCGGTATACATATCCCGCCTGACAAAATCGACAGCCGCGTATACAACCGCGGAAAATTTCAAGCATAATTCGGTCGTGAACCGTTTCGGTGAACGGCACGATAAGCTTTTCGGGAATATAGGTCTTGTCAAGGTCTTTGATAATGCGCTTGCGAACCTTTTGCGGAACATTCGGGCGGTTCGGTGCAAACGATTTTATTGTGTTATCGTCATTGTATTCCACATCATAAAATGACGGAATGTATATTCCGGGAATTTGAGATATGATTTCGAGGTATCTCTCGCGGCTCTCTCCGCTCGCTTTCCAAACTTTGTATGCGTCCATAACCTCGCCGAGAACATCTTCGCCTTCGCCGAGAATGAAAAAATCAACCAAAATCGAGAGCGGTTCGGCATGATATGCACACGGACCGCCACAGCACACGAACGGGTCGTTCAAGCCGCGCTCTGACGTGCGCAGGGGAATTTCGGCAAGCCTTAACATATTTACTATGTTGGAATAGCTCATCTCATATTGCAGAGTAAAACCCACCATATCAAAATTTTTAACGGGAGTATAGCTTTCCATTGAAAGCAGAGGGATTCCTTCTTTGTTCATTTCCTTTTCCATATCGTCCCAGGGTGCAAAAACGCGTTCGCAAACCGTATCATCGCGGTCATTTAACATATGATATAGAATTTTCATTCCCAAATGCGACATACCGACCTCGTATATATCCGGAAAGCAAAACGCAAACGACATAATATCGGGCGTTATTTCCTTGTGAACGCTGTTGAACTCGTTTCCTATATACCGAGCCGGTTTTTGTACCCTTTTAAGACATAATTCGAATTTTGACCTATACATATATATCCTCCGATTGTTTTCTTTATTGCTATACTATATAATACACTAAAACGGCAAAACTTTCAAGCATAATTGCGGACAAAGTTAAATAAAATTTAATAAGAGGTGAAGAATATGCCGACAAACAATGATTTAAAACGAAAACCCGATGAAAAATCGAATTTTTCATCATCATTTTTGCGCCGAACCGTCACGGCTGTATTATGCTTTGCGATAATCGCGGCGGCGAATGTTACGGGCGGCGAAAAAATAAAAGCATACACATCCGCATTCGGAAGAGCGCTCAGAAACAACGCGTTCGGCTTAGACAGCATAAGTTCTGTCAAAGCGGCGGCGGAAAGGCTGTATCGGATGATTCCGTCCGACAGGAGAGCGGAGGAGGGAACGTCCGAATCACAGCCGGATAATAATGTAAATAACACGGATAATCCTATGAACGGCGTTACTTTCCAATGATGCGGACTACTCGGGTGAGAGATTTGATGTATATTCCTATTTTGGGCATATTACGCATTAATATACTGTTTTTTCCCGTGCTTGCCGCAAGTATATTGGGCAGGTATGCCGCCGAGCTGTCAACAGCATATATATGTGCGCTGGTTCATGAGGGGGCGCACATATATGCGGCGAAAAAACGCGGCATAGGAATAGCGTTTGTTGAGATTCAGCCGTTTGGGGTATGCGCAAGGCTTAAAGCCGATATGATAAAGAATTCGGCGGATGAAATACTTATTGCGCTTGCCGGGCCTTTTTCGAATATGGTGATGGTCGGGGCAGCGGTGATGCTCGGCGATAGGCTCGGTATGTATCGGTTGTATGATTATTTTATAAGTTGTAACACAGCGATGGCAATATTGAATATGCTCCCGATTTTGCCGCTTGACGGCGGAAGGGTGCTGAGGGCGGCGCTGTCGTGTATAACGGGAAGCATCCGCGCGTATCGGATAACGGTCAGATTGAGCCGTGTTCCGATAGTGATTATATTTGCGGCGGCAGGATACGGAATAATAAAGCTGAAATTTAATTTTTCGCTTATATTGATTGCCGCATTTATGTTAAACAGCCTTTTGAACGAACAAAAAAACATTTCAAAACGAGCGGTGTATCAGGTGATTGAGGGCGCAAAAAGAATGCGGAGCGATGAGTTTGCCAAAGGCGCTGTTTTTGCGGCGCATTATTCCGCCCCGGCGAGGTTTATACTTAAACATTTATCCTCGAACCGATGTAATATAGTGTGCGTTATCGATGACAACGGCGATGTAGTTGGAACTCTGACCGATTCACGGCTTTTATCGGGGATAACCGAGAGGGGAATACGTTCGTCTGTCGGTGAGTTGTGTGATTCGGATTAACGGGCAAAACAAAAAGCAGGGACGAAAACACTGTTTCGTTCCTGCTTTTTTGTTGAATATTAAAAGAGAATAGTTTTAAAAATGCTATCCGACATTATTCTGTTTATCATCGGTTATAACGGTTTTTTTAGCCGATTTTGACGCTGTTTTTGTGCGGCTTGTGTTATATGTCAGCCTCGGCTTGCCCGTCTTATCAACACATTCTTTTGTTATGACAACTTTTTCGATTGTCGGGTCTGACGGAATTTCGTACATAATATCGAGCATTACCGATTCGATAATGGTGCGAAGTCCGCGCGCGCCCGTTTTGCGCTCTGCTGCAAGCCGTGCGATTTCGGCAACGGCATCGGGTTCGAATTCCAAATCAACATCGTCCATTTCAAAGAGTGTCTTATATTGTTTAACCAGAGCGTTTTTGGGCTTGGTCAGTATCGAACAAAGCGCGTCCTCGTTGAGAGAATCGAGCGTAACCACAATCGGAAGCCTTCCGATAAGCTCGGGGATTATACCGAATTTGAGCAGGTCGGTCGGTTCCATTTGTTTGAGTATTTCACCGCGGTTGCGTTCTTTGCGGCTTTCGACTTTTGCGCCAAAGCCCATAGTCTTGCTGTTTACGCGGCTTTCGATTATCTTATCGAGTCCCTCAAAAGCACCACCGCAGATAAACAGAATATTTGTCGTGTCAATCTGAATAAATTCCTGATGCGGATGCTTTCTTCCGCCTGTGGGCGGAACGGATGCAACAGTTCCCTCAAGAATTTTCAAGAGCGTTTGTTGAACGCCTTCGCCGCTGACATCTCGCGTGATAGAGGTGTTCTCAGACTTTCGCGATATTTTATCGACCTCATCGATATAAATAATACCGTTTTCGGCAAGCTCAATATCATAATCCGCCGCTTGAATAAGTCTGAGCAGGATGTTTTCAACATCCTCACCGACATAGCCCGCCTCTGTCAAAGAGGTTGCGTCCGCGATAGCGAAAGGAACATTGAGCATTTTTGCGAGAGTCTGTGCAAGAAACGTTTTTCCGCATCCTGTCGGGCCTATCATAAGGATATTGCTTTTCTGAAGCTCAACATCTGTATTTATCACCTTTGAGTGTATGCGTTTATAGTGATTGTAAATTGCAACACTGAGCGATTTTTTTGCGGCGTCCTGACCGATTATATATTCGTTTAAAAAGTCGAATATCTCCGCCGGTTTCGGAATATCTTTAAGACTTTCGATGTCCAGCGACATCGATTCCTCCTTGAAAAGGTCAACGCACAATTCAACACATTCGTTGCATATATATACGCCGGGACCCTCAACGAGCTTTTTAACTTTGTCCTCGGGTTTTCCGCAGAAAGAACAGCGGCATTTTTTGCTGTCATCTATTTTATTTGGCATAGAGCACTCCCCTATCTTTTGGTTACTATCTTGTCAATCAGACCGTATTTAACGGCTGCTTCCGCATCCATAAAGTTGTCGCGTTCGGTGTCTGCCTTGATTACATCGAGAGGCTGACCCGTGTTTTGGCTTAAAATATTGTTGAGGTTATCTTTTATTTTAAGCATACGCTCAACGTGGATTTGCATATCGGTTGTTTGACCCTGAGTTCCGCCGAGAGGCTGATGAATCATAATTTCGCTGTTCGGAAGGGCATAGCGCTTGCCCTTTGCGCCCGATGAGAGCAAAAATGCACCCATAGACGCAGCCATTCCAACACAGATGGTCGAAACATCGGCTTTTGTGTATTGCATTGTATCATAAATCGCCATTCCTGCCGTAACCGAGCCGCCCGGGCTGTTGATGTACAAGTTTATATCTTTATCGGGGTCTTCGCTGTCGAGAAAGAGCAGCTGTGCAACAACAAGGCTTGCCGTGGCATCGTTTACCTCATCCGACAAAAAGATAATTCTGTCTTTTAAAAGACGTGAAAATATATCGTATGAACGTTCTCCGTGACCTGTCTGTTCGATTACATAAGGAACCAAACTGTTTCTGAAATTGTAATTATCCACTTAAATCATTGCCTTTCTGCCTGCAATATTTGTTTTCCCACCGCAGGCGTATGGGAAAGAAAAGAGTATCTATTTAATACGGGCTGACCCGGATAATATATCCAAATCAACCCGCTTTTATACCGATTTAGAATAATTTTTGAATTATACTGTTAAATTCTATTATGCATCGGCAAAACATATGCGGCAAATTTTAAAATTTGCATTCAATAAGGGACTAAAAGTCCAGTTATTCAACGTATTCAGTGAGGGATTGTATCCCGTCACTGAAAAAATTAAGGGGAACCCGCCGCCAACTTGAGGCGGGGGACATCTTAATTTAGTTATATTTTATTTAAAATTTGCATTGTCAACCAAGAATTTGATTGTGTTGCGTGCTTTAATGGTCTCTTTAACATCGTCTTCGGAAACATACTTTTTGATGTCCTCAATTTTCATTCCGTTTGATTCAGCCATAGACTCATATTCTTTGTTTATTTCATCTTCGGATGCATCGATGCCCTCTGCTTCACATATCTTTTCAAGAACAAGAGAAGTTTTGACATTTTTAGCCGCATCATCCTTGAATTGCGCTCTCATCTTATCAACCGTCATACCGGTGTATTTGAGATACTGTTCAAGGTTAAGACCCTGATAGCGCATATTCATATCGAAATCGCGCAGCATTTTGTCAATCTGTGAATTAATCATCGCATCGGGAATATCAATCTCCGTTGCATCGCAAACAGCATTGATTACGTTTTCCTCGGTTTTGTGAGCTGCATTCTCTTTGCCTGCTTTTGAAAGATTTTCTTTTATGTCTTTTTTAAGGTCTTCCAATGTATCGAATTCGCTTACGTCTTTTGCAAATTCATCATCAAGCTCCGGCAGCTCTTTAACCTTTATCGAGTTGATTTTAACTTTAAACAGAGCGGGCTTGCCTTTAAGCTCTTCTGCATGATATTCTTCGGGGAAAGTAACGTTTACATCAACCTCGTCACCGATGTTCTTGCCGATGAGCTGTTCCTCAAATCCGGGGATAAACTGTCCCGAACCGATTGTGAGGTCAAAACCTTCGCCTTTTCCGCCGTCAAACGGAACACCGTCGCAAAAGCCCTCAAAGTCAATGTTTGCAACATCGTCTTTTTCGATGGGTCTGTCTTCAACGGGAACCATTCTCGAGTTCATTTCTCTTTTCTTTTCGAGTTCAGCCTCGATGTCCTTTTTAAGAACACGGCTTGTAACTTTTTGAGCCTTTACGCCTTTGTATTCGCCAAGCTCAAATTCGGGCTTAACGGTAACTTTGGCGGTAAATGTGATGTCCTTGCCCTTTTCGATTTCACCTTTTATATCGATTTCCGGCTGGTCAACGGGAAAGATGTTGTTCTCTTTAACCGCATTGTCGTATGCATCGGGAAGAACAATATTGACCGCATCTTCATAAAAAATTTCCGCACCGTAATATCTTTCGATAATTTTTCTCGGAGCTTTTCCCTTACGAAAGCCCTGAATGTTAATCTTGCCGACATTTTTTCTGTAAGCCTTTTCTACACCTTTTTCAAATTCATCGGCAGAAACCGTGAACTCAAAGCTTACAACGTTTTTGTCAACCTTTTCCACTGTACTCATTTAAACAATCCTCTCTGCTTCTAAAAATGTACCTACAATATTATATCATAAAATAATAAAAATGCAAGTGTTTTTGCAATTATTTTTTTAATTTTTTGTAAACATTTTGATTTTTTGCGGATTTAAAGAAAAATCAACAAAAAATCAATGTTTGTTTTAATGTGTTTGTTCAATCTTACTTTAAAATCAAAAGCGGAACAAAGTTCAGATAATCGCACGATACAAGTCTGAGACGTATTCCGCCGTAAACCCCGTGCGGAGCGCTGATGTGTGACGCGGCGTGCAAGTGTCCGAAAACACATTCATCCGCGTTAAACTCACTCATTATGCGAATAAAATCGGAGTTTTCGGCGTCTTTTTCAACGGGCGGATAGTGCATTGCGGCGATAATTTTATCGGGATTCGAACGCAGCGCGTCTTGAAATGACAGAACGAGACGCTGTTTTTCGCGTTCAAAAATTTTTCTGTCCTCGCCGATGCTGCCGAGCGGCGGAATTATCCAGCCGCGCGTTCCGCAAATCGCGATTTTGCGGTTATTGTCGCTTATTATAACCGAATTGTTTTGCACAAAGCGAATGGTGTCAAAATTGTTTTTCTCAAAGAATTTTGTCATCTTGCTTGCCGTTGTCCACCAATAATCGTGGTTTCCTTTGAGAAGTATCTTTTTGCCGTTTAAATTATTGATGTATTCAAAATCCCGAACCGCATCATCGATATAAGTCGCCCAGGAAATGTCACCCGGAATGATGACATAATCGCTGGCCGTTACGATGCTGTTCCAGTTTTTGCGCATTCGTTCGGTATAATTTAACCATTTGCTTCCGAAAACATCCATCGGCTTGTCACAGCCGAGTGACAGATGCAAATCGGATATTGCGAAAATTGACATATAATCACCGTTTAATCTGTTTATTGTTCTTCGTTTTTGTATTTTTTAATCAGAGCCGCAACCGTATCAAATGCGGGGCCGCCGGCGAGCTTTCTTTGATTTACACAGGTTTCGAGCGATATTGCATCGTATACATCATCGGATATGAGTTCCGAAAAGCTTTTGAATTCATCAAAACTCAATTCATCGATTGCCTTATTGTGTTCGATGCAATACGCAACCATTTGACCGACAACAGAGTGTGCATCACGGAAAGGCAGACCCTTTTTGACAAGGTAATCCGCAACATCCGTTGCGTTTGTAAAACCGCCCTTTGCGCCGCGCAGCATAACATCGGTTTTGACGCGCATGGTCAAGAGCATTTTTGCGAATACGGGCAGACACATTTTAACGGTGTCAACTGCATCGAATATTTGTTCTTTATCCTCTTGCATATCCTTGTTATACGCAAGAGGAAGACCTTTCATCATAGTCAAAAGTCCCATAAGAGAGCCGAATGTACGGCCTGTCTTTCCGCGGACAAGCTCGGCAACATCGGGGTTTTTCTTTTGCGGCATAATGCTTGAACCCGTGCTGTACGCATCATCGAGTTCGATGAATCCGAATTCGTTTGAACTCCAGAGGATGATTTCCTCTGACAGACGCGAAAGGTGAACCATAATGAGTGAAATCGCAAAAGCGAGTTCGCACACAAAATCACGGTCAGACACGCCGTCAAGGCTGTTGAGTGTGATTCCGTCAAAGCCAAGTTTTTCGGCAACAAATTCGCGGTCGAGCGGATATGTTGTGCCGGCGAGAGCGCCGCTTCCGAGCGGCATTTGGTTTATTCGGCGGCGACAGTCACAAAGTCTGTCGCGGTCACGCCTCAGCATCTCATAATATGCCATAAGATGATGAGCGAGAGTTATCGGCTGTGCCTTTTGAAGGTGTGTATATCCCGGCATAATCGTATGGATATTCTTTTCGGCAATCTCTAAAAGCGCCGTCTTTAAGTCATCGACCATTTTGATTATCTCATCGGTCTCGCTGCGCAGATACATACGCAGATCGAGCGCAACCTGGTCGTTGCGGCTTCGTCCGGTGTGCAAACGCTTACCCACATCGCCTATTCTCGATATAAGTATCGTTTCTATATTCATATGTATGTCCTCTGCATCGATTTCAAACTCGACTTTTCCGTCATCGATGTCGGATTTAATCTCTTTGAGGGTTTTTACTATCAATTCAGCGTCCGCTTTCGGAATAATGCCCTGTCTGCCGAGCATTTCGGCGTGAGCCGTACTGCCTTCGATGTCTTGTGCGTACATTCTTTGGTCGAATCGGATTGACGAATTAAAATCGTCAACCAAAGAATCGGTCGCTTTTGAAAACCTTCCGCCCCATAATTTTTCCATAATAATCTCCATTCCGCCGCCCTGCATCGGCACAAAAAACAAGTTAAATATCTCTTGCCGGCAGGGCAAGGAATAACAAGAGATTATTACGCCCATGTGCATTTCTGAGCGTATGCGAAGAAAATTTTGCACGGGCAATTAAATCTGCCGGAGGCTTAACGTGAAAGTTTCTTTCACGTTAATCTCCATTCCGCCGCCCTGCATCGGCGGCAACTGTTGTGTATGTAAAATTCTGTCGCATTAAAACGATTTTTCTATTTTAACATATATATTCCGTGCGGTCAAGTCCGAATTATGCCAAAACGGTTATTGTGTGTTCGGCGGTGTATGTTTTTGCCGCGTCAAGTGAGATTATACCCTCTTTTTTCGCTATATCATAATCCGAGCCTACCGTATCGGGAATACCTGACCACGGTTCAAGGCATATGAACGGCGCAGAAGGCTTGTGCCAAATTAAAAAGTATTTCGCAAATCCGAAATCAACCTTTATCGCCTTGCCGTTCTTGCGGTTGCGCAAAACAGCCGAGCGTGATTTTATGTTCTTGAATACAAGCGCATCAATCGCAAAGTATTTTTCATAAAGAGCAAGTGTGTTGCTGTCTTTTAAAATACGTCTTGTTTTGTCCGCCAAAAGGTTTCCGTAGAGTGCACTTGTATCAAGCGTTTCGTTTTGGTCGAATATAACGTCATAATCCTCGATTCCGTCGGGGGTGTAATATCCCTCGTGAGAACCGATTGAAAAATACATTGTTTTGTCCGATTTGTTGTCAACCCTGTATTCGATTTTAAGAGATGTTTCGCTTAGAGTATAGCATACCCTGAGTTCATAATCGAACGGAAAGCATTTTTTCGTTTCATCGTTCGAGGTGTGCAAAAATACCGCCGTGGTATCGGTTGCGCTTTCGACCCGAAACATAGTGTTTCTTGCATAGCCGTGTTTCGGCAGGGAGTATTCTTCGCCGTATACAGTGTATTTATCCTCTTTGAGACCGCCGCAGATAGGAAAGAGCAAAGGACAGCTGTTGCCCCATATTTCTTTTTTGCCCTCCCAGATGTATTCGGTGTCAAAGCCGTATATGCTTTTGACCTCTGCGCCGAGTTCGTTTATTTTAACCGCTAAATCGCTGTTTTTTAAAGTAACCATATAGATAATCTCCGTTCTGCATAAGATTTTTTTGTGTGCATACGCACGATATTTTAATTATACGCCAAAACCCGAAATTTTGCAAGCAAAAATTTTCGATAGCGGCGTATTTTCTTGACACGGCGGTTAATCTGTGATAACATTTAGAATATAAATTCAAATTAATGCACAATTGCAAAGGAGAGCATCGGATTATGACCTTGCAACAAATATTTTATGCCATTACCATATCGGATTTGGGCTCGATGAATAAGGCGGCGGAAAAGCTTTTTATTTCACAGCCGACCCTGACGAGCGCAATCCGCGAGCTTGAGACCGAGCTTAACATTCGTATATTCACCCGAACGGGTCGGGGGGTTATTCCCACATCCGAGGGTGAGGAATTTTTGATATATGCCCGACAGGTGTACCAGCAATATCGGCTTTTGTGCGATAAATATATCGATTCGCGCAATGTAAAGCGTAAGTTCGGCGTATCGACCCAGCATTATTCGTTCGCGATAAAAGCGTTTGTCGAAACGGTCAAACAGTTTGATACACAGACATATGAGTTCGCGATAAGAGAAGAAAAAACAATAGATATAATAAATGATGTAAGCAGTCTTAAAAGCGAAATCGGGATATTGTATCTCAATGATTTCAACAGAAAGATTATCCAAAAGATGCTGAGAGATAACGGACTTGAGTTTCATCACCTCATAACCTGCCGCGGATATGTCTATATCTGGAAGAATCATCCTCTTGCAAAAAATAAGTCGATAACATTCGCGCAGCTTGCCGATTATCCGTGTCTTTCGTTCGAACAGGGTGAGAAGGGGTCGTTTTATTTTGCTGAAGAAATTTTGAGTACGAACGAATACAAGCGAATGATAAAGGCAACCGACCGTGCAACGATGCTGAATCTTATGGTCGGACTGAACGGATATACCCTTTGTTCGGGAATAATCTGTGAAGAGTTAAACGGCGGCGACTATATCGCCGTCCCGTTTGAGGCGGACAGCGAAAACCCGAACAGCTCGATGGAAATAGGATATATATTAAAGAAACAGAACATTTTAAGCAACATCGGCGAAACATACATAAAAGAGCTTGTGAAATATTTGACGCCGATTGCCGAACAGGGATAATTTAAAGTAATATCTTGAGGTAAAGAGCTTTGTTTACAGAATGAGTTATAAATTTTTTTTATAGCTTTTTATAACTTATATGTATTTGACATATAGCAAATTCGGTGATATAATGTAAGCATATCGAATAGGTAGGTATTTTAAATACCGATGAATTGATATAATACTTTTGAATAAAAATAAAATGTTACAAAAGCAGGAGGTAAATTATAATGGCTGACAAAAAATACAGATTTGAAACACTACAGGTACAGGCGGGACAGGAACAGCCCGACCCGGTGACAGATGCGAGAGCGGTTCCGATTTATGCGTCTACATCGTTTGTTTTTCATAACTCACAGCACGCGGCTGACAGATTCGCGCTTAAAGACGCAGGTAATATCTATGGAAGGCTGACAAATCCGACACAGGATATTTTCGAAAAGAGAATTGCGGCGTTAGAGGGCGGTGTTGCGGCTTTGGCGGTTGCGTCGGGCGCGGCGGCAATCAATTATACTATCGGCGCACTTGCGAAAAGCGGTGAACATATTGTTGCGTCAAAGACGATTTACGGCGGTACATATAACCTGCTTGCGCACACCTTGCCGCTTACCTCGGGAATTACGGCAACCTTTGTTGACCCCGATGAAGAAGGCGCGTTCGAAAAGGCGATTCAGCCGAACACAAAGGCTCTTTATATAGAGACCCTCGGCAATCCGAACTCGAATATTATAGATATAGAAGAATTGGCAAAAATTGCTCACAAGCATAACATTCCGCTTGTTGTCGATTCGACTTTTGCAACCCCGTATCTGGTAAGACCGATTGAATTCGGTGCTGACATCGTTGTACACAGTGCGACAAAGTTTATCGGCGGTCACGGCGCGGCTATCGGCGGCGTAATAATAGACGGCGGTATGTTTGACTGGAAGGCGTCGGGCAAGTACCCGTGGATTTCAGACCCGAACCCGTCATATCACGGCGTAAGCTTTGCCGATGCGGCAGGAGCGGCGGCGTTCGCAACCTATATCCGTGCAATATTGCTGCGTGATACCGGTTCGACAATCTCACCGTTCCACGCGTTTATGTTCCTTCAGGGACTCGAAACGCTTTCTCTGCGCGTTGAGCGCCACGTTGAGAACGCCATTAAAATCGTTGAATATCTGAATAATCATCCTCAGGTTGATGCGGTTCATCATCCGTCACTCGAATCCGAGCCGAGCCATAAGCTCTATGCAAAATACTTCCCCAACGGCGGCGGTTCTATCTTTACATTCGAGATAAAGGGTGATGATAAGACAGCTCAAAAGTTCATCGACAATCTTGAAATATTCTCGCTTTTGGCGAATGTTGCAGATGTTAAATCTTTGGTAATCCACCCGGCGTCAACAACTCATTCACAGCTCTCGGGTGCGGAACTCGAAGAACAGGGAATAAAGCCGAACACAATAAGACTTTCAATTGGTATCGAGAATGTTCAAGACTTAATCGAAGCATTGGATAAGGCATTCAAAGCGGTTGAATAAAATTAAACATTTCAAATATACATACGCATATTTTCGGTGCGTATGTATATTTTTTTATTTTACGGAAAAATTATCTTTAGTACGATTAAAATATAATGATGATTGCCGATGTGGCAATTTGTCGGACGGAGGGGTAATTTTGAAAGCTTATATAGGTATAGAAAATGTGACCGCACGTGAAATCCTGGATTCAAGGGGCAATCCCACGGTTGAGGCGGAGGTATACGCCGATGGCGGCATTATCGGCCGTGCGGCTGTGCCGTCGGGCGCGTCAACGGGCGCATTCGAGGCGTGTGAGCTGCGTGACGGCGATAAAAAGCGTTATGGCGGCAAGGGCGTAAAGACTGCCGTTGAAAATGTGAATGGTGAAATCTGTGATATGCTGCTCGGTATGAACGTGTTGAATCAGACGGAAATCGATAAAAAGATGATTGCCGCCGATGAAACCGAGAACAAAGCAAGACTCGGGGCAAATGCGATTCTTGCCGTTTCGCTTGCTGCCGCAAAGGCAGGTGCGGCGGCGGTCGGTCTTCCGCTTTATCGCTATATCGGCGGCACAAATGCCCGTGTCTTGCCGATGCCGATGATGAATATAATCAACGGCGGCAGACACGCCGATAATTCGGTGAACTGTCAGGAATTTATGATTATGCCTGTCGGCGCAAAGACGTTTTCGGCGGCGGTTGAGCAATGTACAGAGGTGTTTCACACATTAAAGAGAGTTGTGAAAGAGCGAGGTTATTCGACCGCTGTCGGTGATGAGGGTGGTTTTGCGCCGAACCTCAAAAGTGATGAAGAAGCGATTGTTCTAATTTTAGAGGCGATAGAAAAATCAGGGTACAGAGCGGAGCGTGATTTTAAGATTGCGCTTGACCCGGCATCGACCGAGATGTACGATGCGGCGGCGGAAAACGGCGAGGACGGCAAGTATCTTATGTGGAAGTCAAACAAGCTTATGACATCGAATGAGATGATAAAGATATGGCAGAGCTGGACGGAGCAATATCCGATAATTTCGATTGAGGACGGAATGGCTGAGGAAGATTGGGACGGTTGGCGTGCGTTAACCCAAACCCTCGGCGAAAAGGTACAGCTTGTCGGTGACGACCTTTTTGTGACGAACGAAAGACGGCTGAAAAAGGGAATCGCGTGCGGCGCGGCAAACTCAATTCTGATAAAGGTAAATCAGATAGGAACTCTGTCCGAAACTTTAGATGCGATACAGACGGCGAAAGAGGCAGGGTATACGGCGGTAATATCACATCGTTCGGGCGAAACCGAGGACACAACTATTGCCGACCTTGCCGTGGCGGTGAATTCGGGTCAGATTAAGACGGGCGCGCCGTCAAGAACGGACAGGGTTGCCAAATACAATCGTCTTTTGAGAATAGAGGAAGAACTTTGCGGCGATGCGAGTTATCTCGGCGGAGCGGCGTTTTATAACCTTAAATAGCAGGGCGGAACCTAAATAATATAAAAATGATAAAGACACGTGTCGAATGCGGACAAAACGTATTCGGTGCGTGTTTTTATTTAAATAGCAGCAACGCTTATGCTTTGCTTGCAAAGAGCGGAGCTTGCGGCAACGTTATATGTGTGTCATAAGATGAATATTTTTCCTTAAAGTGTAAATAATAGCCGTAACAAATAGTTTAAGGCTGGTGGATTTATGGATTATAAGGTTTTGGCAAAGAACATACTGGACGGTGTCGGCGGTGTAAAAAACGTGGCGTCTTTTACGCATTGCGCAACAAGACTCAGATTTAATCTGAAGGATGAGAGTATCCCCGATGATGATAAACTCAAACGCACAAAAGGTGTTATGGGCGTTGTCCGTGCAGGGGGGCAGTATCAGGTGGTAATAGGCAGCGATGTTCCGAATGTGTACAACGAGCTTAACAAAGTCGGCGGTTTCGATAAGGGCGGCGGCAACGCCGATAAAAAAGATGAACGTTCGGGTTTTGTGCGCGCGCTGGATACTCTCTCCGGGATTTTTACACCTATTATCCCGGCAATAACGGGCGCAGGTATCTTAAAGGCGGTAATGGCGCTTTTGGTCGTGTTCGGTTGGATTGATACAGGGTCACAGACGTATAAGATACTGACGGTTTTTGCCGATTCGGCATTTTATTTTCTGCCGTTTATGCTTGCTTTTTCGACCGCAAAAAAATTTAACTGTAACATTGTTGTCGCTATGTCGATTGCCGGAATTTTGCTGCATCCCGACTTTGTTGCAATGCTGAAATCGGGTGATGCGATTCGGTTTATCAAGATACCGGTTATTTCGGCGAATTATTCATCGTCCGTTATACCGATTATTCTTTCGATATGGTTTATGTCTTATATAGAGCCGATAGCCGACAGAATTTCGCCGTCCGCCATAAAATTCTTTACAAAGCCGCTGATAACGCTTGTCATAACGGGTGCGGCGGCAATCCTCGTTCTCGGTCCGCTCGGTGCGGTTGTGGGTGACGGAATTGCGGTAGGAATTAAATTTCTCGATGATTATGCCTCGTGGCTTGTGCCGACAATTATAGGCGTTTTCTCACCTTTTATGGTAATGACCGGTACGCATTACGGCTTGATCCCTATCGGCATAAACAATATTGCAACGGTCGGCGTTGATACGATTGTAGGACCGGGTATGCTCGGCTCAAATATCGCACAGGGCGGTGCTGCTTTTGCGGTTGCGCTGAAAACAAAAAACAACCAGTTCCGCCAGCTCGCCGTATCGTCAGGAATAACGGCTGTTTGCGGAATAACCGAACCGGCTATGTACGGCGTAAATCTTAAACTTAAACGTCCGTTGGTTTCCGTTATGATTGCCGGGGGCGCATCGGGGCTTTTTATGGGACTTATGGGTGTCGGAAGGTATACAACCGGTTCGCCCGGCTTGCTTGCCTTGCCGGGGTATATAGGAACGGACGGATTCAGCAATATTTTGTATGCGGTAATCGGATGTGCCGTTGCGTTTGTAATTGGGTTTGTCGGAACTCTTATCGGAGGGTTTGAGGATGTCGGCGATGATTCAATGCCCGAAAAGCCGCAAAATACAACTGTTTGCGCACCGATAAAGGGCAGAGTTGTGGGACTTGCCGCTGTGGGTGACCCGACCTTTGCGGAAGAAATTTTGGGCAAGGGCGCGGCGATAGTTCCCGAGACAAATTTGTTGATTGCACCGTGTGACGGCGTTATAGAGAATATACCGAATTCGAAACACGCTGTGGCTTTTGCCGCCAATAACGGCGCACAAATTCTTATGCATATCGGAATCGATACCGTCAATCTGAAAGGCGAGCATTTTAGGGCGCTTGTGTCTGACGGCGACAGGGTTAAGATGGGCGACCCGATGATTGAGTTTGACGCACAGGCGATACGCGATGCGGGTTATGACCTGACAACGCCCGTTGTTATCACAAACACTGCTGAATATGACAAAATAGAAAAACTGACGAAATACGCCGAGGAACAAAAGCCGTTTCTTGAACTTACGGCTTTGACCGATGATAAAAACAAAGAATAGCGAGAGAGGGAGAGAGTATGATAGAGAATATAGTTGAAAAAAGCGGATTTCCCAAAGGTTTTTTGTGGGGCGGAGCGGTTGCGGCGAACCAGTGCGAGGGCGCGTATAATGAGGGCGGCAAGGGGCTTTCGGTACAGGATGTAATGCCGCACGGACTCAAAGGAGCGGTCACGTTGAATCCGACATCGGATAATTTAAAACTCAAAGGCATTGATTTTTATCACAGATACAAAGAGGATATACGGCTTTTCGCCGAACTCGGATTCAAGGTGTTCAGAACATCGATTGCATGGAGCAGGATATTTCCGAACGGTGATGACGAAAAGCCGAATGAGGAGGGGTTAAAGTTTTATGATGATTTGTTTGATGAGTGTTTAAAACACGGTATACAGCCGCTTGTGACGCTTTCTCATTATGAGCCGCCGCTTGCCCTGGCGGAAAAGTATAACGGCTGGCTTTCAAAGAAAACGATTGATTTCTTTGCGAAATATGCAGAAACGGTGTTTGAAAGATATAAGGATAAGGTTAAGTGTTGGCTGACGTTCAACGAGATAAACGCCCTTCCGAAAGCACCGTTTATGTGCGGAGCGATAAAAACGCCGCCGAACGAACTTAGCGAACAGGATATATACAGGGCGATGCATAATCAGTTTGTCGCGAGCGCGCGAGCGGTTGAGCTGTGCCACAGGATAATTCCGGATGCAAAAATCGGGTGTATGATACTGGGTGTAACGGTCTATCCCCTCACACCGAATCCCGATGATGTCATAGCCGCAATGCTGCGTGACAGAGAGACATATCAATTTGCCGATATTCAGGTTTTGGGCTATTATCCGAAGTACCTTAGAAATTATTTCGAGAGGAAAAATATTGATATTGACGAACAGCCCCAAGATGCTGAAATACTGAAAAATACGGTGGATTTTATATCGATAAGCTATTATTCGAGCATATGCGAGGCGGCGGAGAGCACCGCGGAAAAAACGGGTGGAAATTTGAGCAATGGTTATAAAAATCCGTATCTGAAAGCAACGGAATGGGGCTGGCAAATCGACCCTCAGGGGTTGAGATATACGCTAAACAAGCTCTGCGAACGGTACAGAAAGCCAATTTTTATTGTTGAAAACGGACTCGGAGCGGAGGATAAACTTATAACGCACGATAGCGGTGAAATAACGGTTGATGATGATTATCGAATCGAGTATATACGGGCGCATTTAAAAGAGGTAAAAAAAGCAATAGCGGACGGCGTTGAGGTTATGGGCTATACCCTTTGGGGGTGCATAGATATAGTGAGTGCGTCAACGGCAGAGATGCGAAAGCGGTACGGTTTGATATATGTTGACAGAAACGATGACGGAAGCGGAAGTCTTGAGCGATATAAAAAGAAATCGTTTGATTTTTACCGCCGGGTTATCGACACAAACGGCGGCATTATATGATGAAAATATATGTAATTTCTAAGTAAAGAAACGCCATACTCCGTAAAAATCGGAATATGGCGTTTTGAAATTTTTTAGATGAATTTGTATTCGGTTGTCGTATCATACTTTTCGCCTTTTTTCAATATGATTGACGGAAAGTGCGAGTTTGCCATTGCGTTTGGGAAGCATTGCGTTTCGAAACAAAGTGCCTGATGCTTTTTGTATACCGCACCGTCTTTGCATACGCGGCCTTCTTCAATCATATTTCCGCTGTAGAGCTGAATCCCCGGAAGGTCGGTGTATGTTTCCATGGTGATACCTGTCTTGTCACCGGTGAATTCGGCAACCTTTCTGAAACCGCGTCCGTTTAAACAGAAGTTATGGTCAAAGCCGCCGAACATTTTAATTTGTTCGTCTTGTGACGAAAATACATCGCTCATCTTTGTCGGTTTTGTGAGGTCAAAAGCCGTTCCTTTTGAAAATCTTATTTCGCCGTTGGGCATACACTCATCCGTGTTCGGGGTGTGAAAATCCGACTCAACGTGCAAAATGTGATTGTCGATTGTGCCGCTTGAATGACCGTTCATATTAAAGTATGAATGATTTGTCAGATTCACAATTGTGTCCGCGTCTGCGTCCGCCTCATAATGAATCTTGATTGAGTTGTTTTTGGTAAGGGTGTATGTAACTTTTATATATGCGTTGCCGGGAAAGCCTTCTTCGCCGTCGGGCGAAAAGAGTGTGAGAATCAGCGAAGGCTCATCGGTGTCAACCGCCTGATAATCCCAGACTTTTTTGTTAAAGCCAATGACGCCGCCGTGCAGATTATTGTTGCCGTTGTTCTTTGCAAGGGTGTATGTCTTGCCGTTCAGCTCGAACTCGGCATTGGCAATACGGTTTGAATTTCGGCCTATTAACGCGCCGAAACAACCGCTGTTGTTTAAGTATTCATCGAGAGAGTCACGGCCGAGGACAACGTCTGTGTCTTTATAAACAAGACTTTTTAGTATTCCGCCATAGTTTGTAATTTCCGCGCTCAGTCCACATCCGTTATCGAGCGTGAACAGCATAACGTCTTTGCCGTTATGACTTCCGAAATTTGTTTTTTTAATCATAGTTTTTCACTCCTGTATTTATATATATAATTTATGTATAATTTATGTATAATTTATGTATAATTTTATGCTATACTCAAAAGCCCGCCTGTTATCAAAAAGTATGCGATAACCAAAACGCCGAGGGCGATTCGATAATAGCCGAATACCTTAAAGTCGTGGCGTTTAACATAGCTTACGAGGAATTTAAGCGATACAATCGATACGATGTACGCGACAAGCATCGCGATTATCAAAAGCGCCCATTCGCCGCCTGCCATGGGATAATCGTTTGTGATTATTTTAAGAAAGCTTACGCCGAACATAACGGGGATTGCCAAAAAGAACGAGAATTCGGCGGCGAGCTTTCGTGAACAGCCGATAATCATTGCACCCAAAATCGTTGCGCCCGAGCGCGATGTTCCGGGGATAATTGAAAGAACCTGAAAGAGTCCGATAAGTATTGCCGTTTTGTAAGTAAGGTCGTTCATTTCGGCGATTTTTGCCGTCTTGCCTTTGCGTTCGATAAAAATAAATGCGATACCATAGACGATAAGCATAATGCTTACGACAAGCGGTGTCGAGATTGCATCCATATAGTCATTGAACAGCAAACCGAAAACTCCGGCAGGGATACAAGCGGCAATGACCTTAAACCACATCTGCCAGGTATCTGATTTTTCTTTAGAGGTTTTCTTTGGTGAAAAAGGGTTCAGCTTGTGAAAATAAAGCGTTGCGACAGCGAGTATCGCGCCGAGCTGAATTACATACAAAAAAATCTGTGAACCGAAGAAACCGTCACCCGTGTGCAAGAATTCGTTTACAAGAATCATGTGCCCGGTGCTGCTTATGGGAAGCCATTCGGTTATTCCCTCGACTATTCCCAAAAAGATTGCCTTTAATGCCTCGATGATAAACATAATTTTGTCTCCTTTTTGATGTTTTTATTTTATATCTTCTATATTATACGGCGTGGTCTGATATACAAAATAGTTCAGCCAGTTTGAGTATAACAGGTTTGCGTGTGCGCGCCATTTCATAACGGGCGGCAGATTCGGGTCGTCATTTGTAAAATAGTTTACGGGAATTTTGGGGTTTAATCCTTTGTCCCTATCTCTGAAATACTCAGCCGCAAGAGTTTCGGCATCATATTCCGAATGACCGCTTATAAAAAATTGGCGTTCGCTTTTGGCGGTGACAATATACACCCCTGCGGCATCGGATTCGGCGAGGATTTCAAGCTCGGGAACGCGTTCAATATCCTCTTTTTTAAATTCGGTGTGCCGTGAGTGAGGCGCATAAAATTCATCGTCAAAGCCTCTCAATAATATCTTATGCTTTTTTTCGGGAACGATTCTGTGTCTGAATACGCCCGAAAGCTTTTCACTGAGCGGATATTTTTTTATTCCGTAATGATAGTACAGAGCCGCCTGTGCACCCCAGCATATGTGAAATGTTGAGGTTACGTTCTGTTTTGACCATTCCATAATTTCGCAAAGCTCATCCCAATAGTCAACATCTTCAAATTCCATTGTTTCAACGGGCGCGCCCGTGATAATCATACCATCGAATTTTTGGGCTTTGAAATCGTCAAATGTTCCGTAGAATGTTTCGAGATGACTGACGGAAGTGTTTTTCGATAAATGGCTTTTTGTATGCATAAACGACACATCTACCTGAAGGGGCGAGTTGCCGAGCATTCTGAGCAATTGAGTTTCTGTTTCAATCTTTGTCGGCATAAGATTCAAAATTAAAATTTTAAGCGGACGTATATCCTGGGTCAATGCCCGTGTTTCCGTCATAACAAAGATATTTTCGCTTCCGAGGGTCTCAATTGCCGGAAGGTTGTTTTGTACTCGAATCGGCATATCCTGTCAAACCTGCTTTCATACCGTGATTTATATTTAAGTAAAGCTAAAATTGCCCATACACCACAGTATATCACAAATAATCCGATTAGTAAAGCAAATTTTGAGATAATAACAAAAATTTAACTTTTATTAATAATTTATAAACTTCAGACTATTCCGCGGCGGTATATTTTTGCCGAGATATGGATTATTGCGCAACGGTCGGCGGTGTTTCGTTCAAATTCCCAAAATAACCGAATATTGGGTGTTTACCTTTTTCGGCTTTTGTGTTATAATATATATAATTTGTTGTGAAAGTTAAGCAAGGTTTTACTTGCCCGATATTGGTTCAAGGCGTTGCTTTGAACCGAATTTTAATATTATATGTCGAAAATCTGAGAAAAGGAGTGCCGATTCGATGGCAAGGATATATTTATGCATAGATTTAAAGAGCTTTTATGCATCCGTTGAGTGTGTCGAGCGGAATCTGGATCCTCTGACGACAAATCTTGTTGTGGCGGACAAAGGGCGAACCGAAAAAACCATATGTCTTGCGGTCACGCCGAGCCTTAAAGCATACGGAATCCCCGGCAGAGCAAGACTTTTTGAAGTTATGCAAACGGTTAAAAATATCAACCTTGCTCGGCGGCGAACCGCACCGAGGCACATCTTTACTGAAAAATCGTGTGACGTGAATCGTCTAAATGCCGACCCATCGCTTGAATTCGATTATATTGTTGCGACGCCGCGAATGGCGCATTATATTGAATATTCGACAAAAATATATGAGATATATCTTGACTATGTATCGAGTGATGACATACTTGTCTATTCGATTGATGAGGTATTTATGGATATAACCGACTATCTCGCCGCAAGCGGAAAAACCTCCGAGAACTTTGCGCGGACGATTGTGCGCGATGTGCTTAAACGAACGGGAATAACCGCGACCGCCGGAATCGGTACAAATATGTATCTTGCAAAAATCGCGATGGACATAACGGCGAAAAAGATGCAGCCCGACAAATATGGGGTCAGGGTTGCATATCTCGATGAAATGACCTATCGCAAGCAGCTTTGGGAGCATAAGCCGCTCACCGATTTTTGGAGAGTCGGCAGAGGATATGCGAAAAAACTTGAAGAAAACCGAATGCTTACAATGGGCGATATAGCGTGGGAATCCACAACACAATACGGACGTGCGAAACTCAAAAAGCTTTTCGGAATAAACGCAAAGATGCTGATTGACCACGCATGGGGTTATGAGCCGTGTACAATAGCCCGGGTCAAGGCGTACACGCCCGAAAACAAAAGTATAAGCACGGGACAGGTATTGCACTCTCCGTATGATTTTGATAAGGCAAGAGTGATAGTGTGGGAAATGCTCGAACTGTTATCGCTGGATTTGGTTGAAAAGCGGCTTGTGACAAATCAGATTGTCTTGACGGTTGGGTACGACCGAGAAAATCTGACCGGTTCGAACATCAAAAGAAAATACGGCGGCGAAATCACGAGCGATATGTACGGAAGAAAGATTCCAAAACACGCGCACGGCACGGCAAATATCGACAGATTTACATCATCGACAAAGCTGATAACCGAGACGGGTTTAAAGTTATATGATGAAATTGTCGGTAGGGAAATGCTTGTGCGGCGGATTACGATTTCGGCAAATAAACTGATACCCGAAGGCGGCGCAAAAGAGCGCAAAGTGTATGAACAAATGAACTTTTTTACTGATTATGACATTCTGGACGCAAAGCGAAAGACAGAGGAAGAGGAATTAAAAAAGGAAAGAAAAATACAAGAGGCAATTATCGGTATAAAACAGAAGTACGGTAAAAATTCGATAATCAAAGGCGTGAATTTGCAAGAGGGCGCAACGACGATAGAGAGAAACAAAAGCATAGGCGGTCACAAGGCATAGCGGAGGAATTATGAGCGAGTTTAAGTATAAAGACATACTGAATATGAAATATCCGAATCCCGAAATTGAAAGGGACTTCCCCGATAAAATACTTCGCGAGGCTCAGTTTGCGCCGTTTGCGGCACTTACGGGGTACAATGATGCGATTGATGAGGCGGCAAGACAAACAGACAGGAAAATCGGGCTTGATGAATATGAGATTGAACGGCTGAATAACAAACTTAAATATTTGAGCGAGTCGTCCGAAACCGATGAGGTTGTCATAACATACTATGTTCCCGATAAAAAGAAAGACGGCGGTGCGTATGTGTCAAAAAGCGGCGTTGTGATAAAGGTGCGCGAATTCGAAAAAGACATAGTGACGGACGACGGAACGAAAATACCGATAGAGGATATATATTCGATAAGCGGCAAGATGTTTGATGATTTTGAGGAATAAAAGCCGCTGTTTTGTTTTGAATATTTTTCGGCAAAATCCACCTTAAATTGAATAAAATGTCTTGACATATGATATAGAGTGTGGTAACATAGGTATAAAATAAACAAATCAAAAAGATAGAGGCGCGATAATTATCAGTAGCAACCCCTTATAAAAAGGGCATTTTTGGGCTTGTGAAAGGAATTATCGCCGAGGTTCGAAAATTAATACCTTGATTTTTGAGCCGGTATGTTGCAAAATATGTTTCATACTGTCACAATTTTGTGGAGCGCTATCAAAGTATTATACTTCTGTCGGTATAAAGTATGAGAGCGTGTTTTGTATGCTGTCATACTTTTTTTGTTTTGTCAAAAAAGAAAGGAAATTTAAATATGAAATTCTTTACGAAGAAAAATCTTTGCGCTGTCATTGCGGCGATGATTACACTGTTGACGGGTGTAATTGCGTTTGCCGCAGGCGAGGACGCAGAGATAACAAGCAATTTTCACGCAACGTTTTGGGCGCTTGTACCGCCTTTGGTTGCTATTGCGCTTGCCCTTATTACAAAAGAAGTGTACTCTTCTTTGTTTGTGGGTATCGTTTTGGGCGGTTTGCTTTCGGCAAACTTTCACCCGGTGGCGGCTCTCGATAACATTGTGAACGAGGGTCTGATTTCAGCCGTCTCGGGTACGGCGGGAATATTCATCTTCCTCGTTATCCTCGGAACGTTGGTTGCCCTTGTCAACAAAGCCGGCGGTTCGGCCGCTTTCGGAAGATGGGCGGAAACGCATATCAAAACGCGTGTCGGCGCGATGTTTGCAACCTTTGTTCTGGGCGTATTAATCTTTATCGATGACTATTTTAACTGTTTGACGGTCGGCTCGGTCATGCTTCCCGTGACGGACAGCCACAAAATTTCGCGTGCAAAGCTCGCATTTTTAATCGATGCGACCGCTGCGCCGATTTGTATGATTGCACCTGTTTCATCATGGGCGGCGGCTGTTTCCGAATTCACAAAGGGAACGGGTTATTCGGGTATCGAGCTTTTTGTTCGTGCCATTCCGTATAACTATTATTCGCTTTTGATGCTCGTGTTTATCATCGCGATAACCCTTATGAAATTCGATTACGGCCCGATGAGAATTCACGAATTTAACGCAATAAACAAAGGCGACCTGTTCACAAGCGGAAGAGAAACCGCGGAACAGGGCGAGGTTGTGGAATCAAACCCGAAAGGAAAGGTTATCGACCTTATTTTGCCTGTTGTTGTGCTGGTTATAATGGCGATAACAGGTCTTGTTTATGTAGGCGGATTTTTTGACGGCAACGATTTTATTACCGCATTCGGTAATACGGATGCCACCGTCGGTTTGCCGTGGGGTGTAATCGTTGCCCTTGTTTTCACGATTGCATACTTAATAATAAGACGCGTTATAACGTTTAAAGAGGCAATGGAATGTATTCCTATGGGATTTAAAGCAATGGTTCCGGCAATGCTCATATTGACATTTGCGACATCGCTTAAAAATATGACGGGATTGCTCGGTGCGGCGAACTATGTTGAAATGCTGATGGATTCGGCGGCAGCGGGGCTTGCAAACTTCCTGCCGGCAATCATATTCCTGGTTGCGTGCGTTCTTGCGTTCTCAACGGGAACATCGTGGGGTACGTTCGGTATCTTAATCCCGATTGTAACCGCAATTTTTGACCCGTCAAGCGAACTTTTGATTATCGGCGTTTCTGCGTGCCTCGCAGGCGCGGTTTGCGGCGACCACTGTTCGCCGATTTCCGATACAACCATTATGTCATCGGCAGGAAGTCAGTCGAATCACATTAATCACGTTTCGACACAGATTCCGTATGCAATAACCGTTGCGGCAATTTCGTTCTTTACATACCTTATTGCAGCATTTATCCAAAACGCGGTTGTATTGCTTTCGATAGGTGTGATAATAACAATCGGCGCTTTGTTCGTAATCAAGTCGGTTACAAAGAACAAACAAATCGGCTGATGATATTCACCCGAGCGATTCGCTTTATGAAAAAAGCGGACGGATTTATTATTAAAAACATAAAATAATTATGCGAGCCTACCCCCGAGAGTCGGATTTTCCGTTTCTCGGGGGTAGGTTTATTTTTAAAATTTTCATACGGATAACCGCATAATTTGTCCGCTTATTTAAAAACCTCATAACAATTTCATAAAACCTATTGACATAATGTGTCACGTATAGTATAATAATATAAAAAGTCCGTTAAATCGGATATATAAATGGAATGCGATGAAGCTGTTATATGATTTGGGCGCTTTTATACAGCAGAGCAAGTAGCGCAACCGGTCTGTTTTATACGATACGATTTTCGTTATTTGGCAGGCTTTTTTTATGCTTAAATCCTGATATACGCAAATTGTATTATACAGAGAATCACAACGGTTGATTGTTTTTGAATATTCGCCCCGTTTAAATTTTATATTGTGAATGTGAGGCTTGTACCGATGACAAATAATACCGATTCCGAAAAATTATTTCTTTCGGTAAACGCCGGCAAGAGTGTTGCAAGGCATTTTTGCGATGCGGTGTGGGAATATAACATTGAAAACAAAAAGACGTATGTTTATTTTGATACGCTCGCGCGTGATAAGGAAAATCAATGGTGGAGCATAGACGAACTTACGGAATACTTTAAAGATACCACTCTTGTCAAAACCGATTTTGAGATTTGGGACACCTATTTCAATGACGAGTTTTTGACTGCGTTCGTCAAAAACCAAAATAACGAAGAGGAATTTTATTTAAGATTCAACACCGGAGAGAATGTTCTTCAGTGGCACAGAGTTGTAATCGAAAATCAGGATTCCGATACTCTGATTATTTCGGGAAAGAATATTTATCAGGAAATGCAAGAGAGGTCTTTTTATCGCACGTCCGAAAATATATTTGACAGAATGATGCATATCGATGTTGCGACAAAACGCTATATATCGCATTATTTTGATTTAAACCGTGAACCTATGGGTGTAAATAACGATTATGACAGTATGATTGCTCTTTTTATCAAAAAATATGTTATACCCGATGAGGTTGAATCTTTGACAGAGAATATGCGGCTCGATAACGTAATGCGGATGCTTAAAAAGAATGATAAATATATTCTTTATGCAACGATTATTGACCAAAACGGGAAGCTTTTTTATAAAAAGTTCATATTCTGTTATTTGGACGATAAAAAGAGTATTATAACACTTGTAAGAATGGATATAAGCGATGTTGTGCGCGAGTACTACAAACAAATCACCCACTTTAAAAAAGAGAATTACCGCGATGCGCTGACAGGTGCGTCAAACCGTAAATATTATGAAGAAAAGATAAAAGGTCTGTCCGTTTCGGCAGGTGTCGCGATTATAGATTTGGATGATTTTAAACTGTGCAATGATACATATGGCCACAACGGCGGCGATGTTGCCCTTGTTACGGTGGTTAATATAATAAAAAAACATATCGAAAAGACCGATACTCTGATTAGGTTCGGCGGCGATGAATTTTTGCTTATTTTGCCGGGGATTTCGTCAAGCGCATTTGAAAAGTGTCTGAACAGCATACAAAAAGAAATATACGCGGCAGAAATCGAGGATTATGAATTTATTCGGCTTTCGGTAAGCATCGGCGGCGTTATTTCCAACCCCGAAAACGAGACGGTTGACGAGGCGGTTATCCGAGCCGATAAGCTTATGTATCAAGCCAAGGCTCAAAAGAATCGTGTTGTCACCGAAAGAAGCCGAAAGCTCGCTTTGGATGCCGAGACGGATGATATAACGAATGAGCTTAAACAACAGATTCTGATAGTTGATGATTCAGAGATAAACCGAGAAATTTTATCCGAGGCTCTGCGTGGTGAGTTCAGAATCCTTGAGGCGGAAAACGGCAAGGAATGTATCGATATTTTGGATGAATACGGAACGGGAATCTCGCTTGTTATGCTTGATATATTGATGCCTGTTGCTGATGGGTTTGAGGTTCTTGCATATATGAACAAAAATCATATAATAGACGATATTCCGGTTATAATGATAAGCTGTGCCGATTCAGAGGCGTATATTCGGCGTGCCTATGGGTTTGGCGTTGTGGATTATATAAGCCGACCTTTTGATTCAAAAATCGTGTATCAAAGGGTAACAAACACAATAAAGCTGTATTCAAAACAGCGCCGAATCATATCGCTTATCACAAAACAGACGATGGAAAAAGAACATATCAACCAGATTATGATTGATATATTGAGCCAAATAGTCGAATTCAGAAACAAAGAGAGCGGACATCACGTTTTGAGGATTAAAATGCTTACAAAGCTCTTGCTCGAGAGGCTTATTCAAAAAACGGATAAATACGATTTAACGTGGTATGACAGAGCGATAATTTCGGTTGCGTCAGTCCTGCATGATATAGGAAAAATCGGTATATCGGTTGATGTTTTGAACAAGCCGGACGCCCTGACCGAAAAAGAATATGAAATAATGCGTCGGCATACCGTTATCGGTGAAGGAATTTTAAAAGAGATAACAAAGTATAAAGACGAACCGTTGGTTAAGACGGCAATCGAGATTTGCCGATGGCATCACGAGCGTTACGACGGCGGCGGTTATCCCGACGGGCTGACCGGTGATGAAATACCTATTTCGGCTCAGGTCGTGGCGGTCGCCGATGCCTATGACGCTTTGACAAGCAAACGCCCATATAAAGAGGCGTATTCGCACGAGAGGGCGATAGATATGATTAAAAGCGGCGAATGCGGTCGGTTTAATCCGATTCTGATTGAGTGTCTCGATGATATACGCAATGAGATAAAAGACGAGATTTTGCCCAACGAGGTAAAGCTGAGCGAAAGCTCGATTTTAAGGACTTTGAAATAACATGACAGATAAAAACAGATAAGAGGTGACTAACTATTAAAAGTCAAGAGTT
>URAN01000026.1 GCA_900545865.1 uncultured Eubacteriales bacterium | reverse complement strand
GGAGCATTGGCTCCTCAGGGTTTCAGTGGGAGATTATGACTCCCACTGAAATTCCTGAATGGAACCCGCCGCCTATGCGGCGGGGGACATCTGCGGCAACGTTATAATAATGATAACACAAAAAACAGTTTATTACAAGCGATTTTCCAAATATTTTAAAAAGAATTTATATTTTGTATATCGCATATTGATTTTTTGAGCATTTTTTGCGAAAAATCACTCCAAATCCTTAAATTCAACCGATGCTTTACCGTTTTCTGTCGTCAGCAAAGCATAACCTTTGTATGCCGCGCCGGGGTTAATCGTCAAAATTTCGTCCTCGTCAAAATATCGTTTGTGCGTATGCCCGAATATACATATGTCTGCCCCGACCGACTTTGCTTTTGCTTTTACTCTGTCGGGCGAAATTTTTACCGTATAATTATGTCCGTGCGTTAAAAATATCTTTTTGCCGCCGAACTCAAATATCCGGTCATACGGAACATTCCAAACCGAATAATCGTTGTTCCCGAGGACATACGCACACGGAATCCGCGGAAAGACCGACATAATATCGTCAACATCTCTTTGAACATCACCCGCGTGGATAATCAAATCAATATTCGGATATTTAACGATTGTATCATAAAGACAGGAAAAATCCCTGTGACTGTCGCTGAAAATCAATGCTTGCATTTTACGCCGCTCCTTATCTTAATGTATATATAAATAATATTACCACAAAACAAAAAATTTGTCACGAAATTTCTTTGTTCTGCATAAATTATAATAGCGGAAACGAATTATCGGGATATTTTTCGCCGCAAATTAATGAAAGCGAGTGATTGTTATGACAATCGAAGATATGATAAAAAATATGAATCCCCAGATGCTGCAAAACGCGCTCAGCCGAATGAACAGCATTCTGTCGCCCGAACAGATAAAGCAGGTCGAAAACGCAATAAAATCAACGGATAAAGGCACACTGAACCAACGCCTCAACAACCTGAATGCTGACGATTTAAGACGCGAGCTTCAGAGCAATCCTCAGCTTGCAAAACAAATGGCGAACAATAAAGAGCTTATGAATAAGCTGAACGGAATCTTCGGAAAGTGAAATGAATGTTGACGGGAGGGATGTTATATGTCTGACGGTCAGAACTTGTCAAATGCGGTTGATATGCTTAAAAATATGCTCGGCAGCGAAGAAGGTCAGCAACAGATACAGGGAATTGTTTCTATGCTCGGCGGCGAAAGCAGCGGCAATGCTCAAAGTGAGAGCTCCGAGAATTCCGAGAACTCCGAAAACAAGCCGTCAAATTTTAACGCGGACGATGCAGAGATGATGATGAAATTACAAAAGGTTATGTCGGCGGCAAAAAGTGCGGAAAACGGCAGAGAAGCGGCGTTCCTGCGCGCGCTTGCGCCGCTTTTGCGCCCCGAGCGGCGCGATAAGCTTAACAATGCGGTAAAAATTCTCGGTATGAGCCGCGCGATTAAAATATTTAAAGATATATAAAAACGCCGCAATCCAAAACGGTCGGGAGGTTGTGTTATGTACAGACGTTATTCGAGCGCACCGGTCGGCGGAAATACCGACAGCCATAAGCCCGAGGTTTCGGGCGCACCGCGTCACGGCGGCGGTTTTGACCGCTCGGGGCAAAACCCAAGCAACGGCGCATCATTCGGCAATCCGCGCGGCTCTTGCGGCGATTCCCGAGGCGGAACGTCCGCCGAACACAGGCCGCCGCACCGCCCCGAGAATAAGCGTTCCGACCGCCGAGACAACCGCTTTGACAAGAAAAATTCCTCCCCCGTATCACCGCTGCTTAAATTTATTCCACAGTCAATCTATAACCCCGACACGGGAAAGGTTTTGGGTTTCTTATCGGCAGAGGATTTGCTTATTGTCGCGCTTATTCTCTTGCTCATTGACAACCGTGATTCCGATGAAGATAACTCACTTTTGATTTACGCACTTGTCTACATATTGATTTCCGACCGAATTAATCTCCCGTTTTAGGCGGCCGTGTCGAATAAAGGACACGACCGCTTTTTATGTGTTCCGTCTTTAATACTTTGACTCATTGCGCAATCATTTTTTATAAATCTGTAAACAATGGATAAAACATCTTGACATTTCGGCAAAATTGAAGTATTATAAATATTATTGAAAATTTTAGTTTACAGGGGGATTTTGCATGAGCAAAGTTTTTATTCCGACAGGATATAAGTCGGCGCTTGGAATGTATGACACCCAGGCGGCAATCGAATATATAAAACAGACGTTTACAAAGAACTTTTCGGCGGCGATGAATTTAAAAAGAGTTTCCGCCCCGTTGTTTGTAAGCATCGACAGCGGTCTTAACGATAACCTTAACGGTGTTGAACGCCCGGTTTCGTTTGACATTCCCGATGCCGACAATACACAGGCACAGGTCGTACACTCTCTCGCAAAGTGGAAGAGAATGGCTCTTAAAAAATACGATTTTAATGTCGGCAAGGGTCTTTATACGGATATGAACGCCATCCGCCGCGATGAGGAATTGAGCAACGTCCACTCGGTATACGTTGACCAGTGGGATTGGTGCAAGATCATCACGCGCAAGGACAGAAACGAAGGGTATCTTAAAGAAACGGTCAAGACAATCGTAAACGCCCTTTGTGACACTCTGGACGAATTAAAGGCAAAATACCCGATAATCAAGACCGAAATCAGCCGTGATGTCAAGTTTATCACAACCCAAGAGCTTGAAGATATGTATCCCGACAAAACGGCAAAGGAACGCGAAAATATTATCGCAAAAGAGTATAAGACCGTATTTATTATGCAGATAGGCGACCTTTTGAAATCGGGTGAAAAGCACGACGGTCGCGCACCCGACTATGACGATTGGGCGCTTAACGGCGATATTATTATATGGAATGACGTTTTAGAATCCGCATTTGAAATTTCGTCTATGGGAATCCGTGTTGACGAAAAATCGCTTGCGGAACAGCTCAAAAAAGCGAATTGCGAAGAACGCGCCGAGCTGCCTTTCCACAAATCGCTGCTGAACGGCGAACTGCCCCTTACCATTGGCGGCGGAATAGGTCAGTCGAGAGTGTGTATGCTGCTTTTGGGCAAGGCTCACATCGGCGAGGTTCAATGCTCTCTTTGGGATAAAAAGACTCTCGAAGAATGCGAAAAGGCAGGAATTAAAATTTTATAGTTAAAATCATGGGGTATATCTGATATGCCCCCGTTTTTATTGAAATTAAGTTAGGGGAAGATAAAAATGGTACAGGTTGTTATAGTATTGAATAAAGAGGAATGTCTGGACGAACTTATCGAAAGTTTTATGGCAAGCGGAATTTCGGGAGGTACGATTCTCGACAGCTATGGCATGGCACGTTCTTTGAGGAACAAGGACAGCAATCCGCTTTTCGCCATGTTTCGGGATTTTATTGACGCGAACGGCAACGGCAGCAAGATAATATTTATGATAGCCGAAGAATCGCAGATTCGGACAATCTCACAGATTGTCAATAAGGTAACGGGCGGCTTGCAAAACCCGAATACGGGAATTATGTTCTGTACCCCCGTTTTGTATATCGAGGGCTTGCACAAAAACAAAGAAAAAGAAGATTAAAACGAGATTATAACGGGCGTTCACGTGAGGACGCCCCTACAACCGCTCTGTAAATGCGTGTTATAAATTGTGCGAATAGCGAATTTACAAGCCCAAAATAAAAAATTTCGAAAATTCGGGAACTTTTACATTGCGGCGGTCGTCTTAATTAGTGTAAGCAACATAAGCATACTTCCGCAGGGAAGTAAAACACTCGTATAAAAAACCACATATCAAACATTATTTAAGAAAGGGGATTTACCATGAAGAAAGTTATACTTGGTAAAAACACAAAAGACATACTGAAAAAGGCAGTTGCCGCTATGGCTGCGGCATCTGTAATGACCGTACCGGCGGCATTCGCGGCAAGCAATGTTGCTCCGTTCACCACCGCTTATGAAAAAATAGACGATGTGGTGATGGTTCCGCTGAGAGTAAACGCCGAAAAGCTCGGCTATACCGTTGGCTGGAATGACGAAGGTCAAAAAGTTTCGCTCACAAAGGGCGCTCAATACGCAACGTTTGCAATCGGAACAGACTCATATTCGTTCTCAAAGGCAGCGCCAGTCGCACTCGGTCACGTTCCCGTTTTATACAACGGTGACACAACTTATGTACCGCTCGCTCTTTTCACCGATGTTCTTGACATAAATTCAAGATATGACGAAAACAGCCTTGTTTTGAGCGAACCCAACTATGTCACAATAAAGGAAATAGCAGAGGACGGTTCTCTTACGGTAGAGGATGAGAACTTTGAGCGCGGCGTAATCGTTCACATTGACGAAAACACCGAAATCACCGCGGACGGAAAACCCGTAAGCCGTGACACCCTCAAAGCCGGACAGCTCGCCGACATCGAATACGGCGATGCAATGACGCATTCGATACCACCGCAGACAACCGCGGTTAAAATCGATATTCAAAACCTGCCGACAGACGTTGAAGCTGACGAAAAAACCGAAGCGGACGCATTTATTGATGCAAAGATTCTAACGGTTGACAAAGATGAAAAAGTTATTACACTTTCGGAAACAAACGGAAATTTTGATGAGGTTGTTGTAAATATTACAAACGACACGGTTATCCGCAAGAGCGACAGCGCAGCATCATTTGATGACTTAAAAGACGGTGACGAAATTTCGATTCGTTATGCCGACTTTATGACGATGAGCATTCCGCCGATGACAAATGCGGTTGAAATCATCATAAAATAATTTTTATATATTTGCACCCCACCGCCGCAGACGAAAGCCTGCGGCGGATTTTTAATGCAAAATTATTTTATTGTAATTTTACCGTTATTGGTATTTAAACAAATCTCGCGCACAATATTCGTTACAAATGAAATTTCATCTTTATTCTTATTTTCTAAAAGACTTATTATTTCTTCGATTTGAGATTGATGACTTTCATTGCCAATAAGGTTATCAATCGTTGTATTAAGCGCAGACGAAAGCTTATACACAGTTTCTAAGCTCGGTTTTCTGACCGCTGTTTCAATTTGACTTATAAAAACAGTGGATACATTTATAATTTCAGCAAGTTGTTCTTGCGTTAAATGATTTTCAACTCTCTTTTTTGCAATATTTATGCCCATAATTTTGTAATTCATAGGTTCACTCCTCAATACTTAAAGTATAATATATTTTTGATTGCGAAATAATATTCTATTAGCTATTTTAATTTAGCTTATAGCATTGACAAAGTAAACAAAATGTGTTATGATTTATTTATAAATGAATTATTAGGAGGTTTTTACATTGAAAAACACAGACAAACTAAAAAACTTTATATTAAAGAAATTAAACAAACCTTACTGTTTTTTAAAAAAACATAAACCGATTTCGATTTTATGCGCATCTTTTTTGGTTGTTATTATCTCGATTTTAAGTTACTTTATTGGAATTAATGTTAAATATAACAAAGCTGAAGCTTTTTTAGGTCAAAATAACTACAATGGTGCAATAAAACTGTATACTGAACTTAAAGACTATAAGGATAGTCCTAATAAGCTATTAAAAGCAAAATATCTTATGGCAGATACACTCGTTGATGACAACAATTTTGATAAAGCTATTACTATATATACCGAATTGGGTAATTATGAAGATTGTAAAGATAAAATCAGAAATACTACTTATCTAAAAGCAAAATTTCTCATAAAGAATAAAGATTTTAAAGATGCAATCAAAATTTTAAAAGATTTAGGTAATTATCTGGATAGTAAAGATATTTTAAAAGATGCTGATTATTCATACGCATTTGATTTATTTGACACAGGAGAATATATCGATGCGTATAAAATTTTTAACAGCTTAGGCGATTATAAATCCAGTGAATCCATGCTCAATGAATGTAATTACAAGCAAGCGGCTCTATACAGGACTTCTAAAGATTATGAAAGCGCTTTAGACATTTACAAAAAATTAGGGGATTACAAAGACAGTGAAACACAAATAACAGAAACATTGTATCAAAAAGCGCTAAATGATATTTCAGCCGGCAATACCGCAACCGCTTATCAATCATTGAAATCACTGGGAGATTATAAGGATACAAAAAAATTTTTGGATAAATTCGTATATAAAATAACGACAAAAGAGGAAATCAAATCTTATATGGACAAACCCCAAAAATGGATATACCATTATAATAAGGACGGTTCTTTTTCCCATATGACAGAAGAAGGTAATCCAAGCAATAAACGCAACGGAAGCGATTTTGACATAAACGGACCTAAAATAGAAACCGGTACACCGGGGCGACATTATACTAAAAGCCCAAAATCCACTTCCTTGTACAATAAAGATGGCTATCTGACTGAATATGTTTTTTACAATAATGACGGAAGTCTATATATGTGGACAAAAAATGAATATTCTAACAATTTGCTTACAAGAAGCGAATCCTCGGGCCCAAATAATAGTTATGGCGGGCATATAATTAACGGACATATCGAGAGTTTCTACACTTATGACTCTGAAGGCAGAATTTTAAAAAAAGTTACCTATGGCATAGATGACAATACCCATACAAAAAAGATTTTTTCGCAGGATTTTTATTCTTACGGATATGTGTATAGTGAATAAACTTAAAAACGCAAAAAAACAAAGCCCGGAGAGCGTTAATACTCTCCGGGCTTTTGGGTTGGACGAATATCTTCGCCCATTTATTATAGAGCTTTGCGCTCTTATTTAATCATACTTGCAACTTCGTCAGCAAAGTTTTCTTCTTTCTTTTCAAGACCTTCGCCTGTTTCAAAACGAACGAACTGACGAATCTTTATTTCTGAACCTATCTGCTTTGAAACGGATTCAACGTATTTTGCAACGGTTTCTTTATCTGTTGCCTTAACGTATTCCTGTTCAAGCAAGCAGATTTCTTTCAATTCTTTTGCCAAACGTCCGGTAATCATCTTTTCGATGATGTTGTCGGGCTTGCTTGCGTTCTTGGGGTCATTTTTGAGCTGTGCGATAAGAATTTCTTTCTCGTGCTCTTTATAATCCTCGGGAACATCCGCACTTGACAAATATTTCGGGTTGAGCGCGGCAATCTGCATCGAAACGTTGCGCAAGCACTCTTTTACTTCGTCACAATCGGGTGCCTCTGCCTCAACCAAAACACCGATTTTGCCTGCTGCGTGGATATAATCCGCAAGAGTACCGTCTGTTTCGATTCTTGCAAAACGTCTGATATTCATATTCTCGCCGATTTTTGCAATCTTTTCGGTGAGCATATCGCCGATTGTGCTGCCGTTGCAAGGCTCAGCTTTAAGCGCGTCAACATCTGCGGGGTTTGTATCGGCAACCGTCTTTGCCACATCGGATACGAAATCCTGGAACTCTTGGTTCTTTGCAACAAAATCTGTTTCCGAGTTTACCTCAACCAAAACGCCTACATTGCCGTTCATATATGCTTTTACTATACCTTCTGCGGCAATTCTGCCCGCTTTTTTAGCAGCGGTTGCAAGACCTTTTTCTCTCAAAAACTCAATAGCTTTATCCATATCGCCGTCTGTTTCGGTAAGAGCCTTTTTACAGTCCATCATACCGCAGTTTGTCATTTCTCTAAGCTTTTTAACATCTTGTGCTGTAAATGATGCCATTTTATATCATCCTTTCATTATTCTTTTGAAATATTAATATTACTCGTCGAGCATATCAAGGCTAACGTCAGCCGCAGCTGCGTCTTGTTCGCTCTCTGCTGCGTTCTGTTCACCCTGACGTCCCTCGATAACCGCATTACCTATTGTTGCGGCGATAAGTTTTACCGCACGGATAGCGTCATCGTTTCCGGGAATGGGGTAATCAGCCTCTTCGGGGTCACAGTTGGTATCTACGATTGCGATAACCGGAATACCGAGCTTATGAGCCTCTGCGATAGCGTTCTTTTCTTTTCTCGGGTCAACAACGAACATTGCCGACGGAAGTTCTTTCATCTCTTTGATACCGCCGAGAAACTTTTCGAGCTTTTCGTGTTCGAGGTTAAGCTTGATAACTTCCTTTTTGGGAAGAAGCTCCATTGTGCCGTCCTCTGCCATTTTTTCGAGCTGATAAAGACGCTCTACTCTTCTTCTGATTGTCTTAAAGTTGGTAAGCATACCGCCGAGCCAACGTGCGTTTACATAGAACATTCCTGTTCTCTCTGCCTCTTCACGGATAGCGTCCTGAGCCTGTTTCTTTGTTCCTACGAACAAGATGCTTCCACCGTCGGCGATGATGTCACGTACAAAATAATACGCCTCTTCAATCTTTTTTACAGTCTTTTGCAGGTCGATGATATAGATACCGTTTCTCTCGGTAAAAATATACTCCGCCATTTTAGGGTTCCAACGACGTGTCTGATGTCCGAAGTGAACGCCTGCTTCCAAAAGCTGTTTCATTTGAATTACTCCCATGATTTACACCTCCAAAGTTTTTACCTCCGCACGGCTCGTCTCACACAAGTACCGTCATGGGTTTGCGGCACCGCTTGTATAATCCCCGTGCGTGCGTATTTTAATTTTAATGTTCGGATTAAATAAAATCTATTCCAATCCAAACGCCATAATATTATATCACATTCTTTTACGTTTATCAAGCATTTTTTTATTATTGACGCATTTTCGGCATTTTACACAAGCGATTCTTTCGAAAGCTTACATTAATATAAAGAGAGTATAACGAAGTATCGTACTAAATATAACGATCTATCATATTGCGGAAAACCCTTGACCGATTATCGCCGCCTATGAGGCAGGGGATATCTGCGGCAACGTTATATTCTAATCAAACTTTAATGCGGCGCTAATCTTATTTTAATAAACGGACGGTATAATGAATCCAACAAATCAATTCAAGGAGATGAACTCTTATGGCTATCGAGGTTTTTAACAGATGCGAACACAAGTACCTTTTAAATACGGCTGAGTTTGGAGCAATCAGAAAAACGGTCGAACAACATATGGACTCCGACCCGTACAATATCGGCGGCAAGCCGTACACCATTGCAAACATATATTATGATACAGCGGACGATTATCTTATCCGAAACAGTCTCGGCAAGCCGATGTACAAAGAAAAGCTCAGACTCAGGGCTTACGGCGTTCCCAAGATAACCGACACTGTTTATTTCGAAATAAAGAAAAAGGCCTTTGGTATCGTGAACAAGCGCAGAACGGCAATGAAACTCGGCGAGGCGTATGAGTTCATCAAAATCGGCGAAATGCCGAACATCGGCGAGTATATGAACAAACAGGTGGTTCGTGAGTTAGAGGACTTTTTAACGCGGTATAAAGTTGAACCGAAACTGTATCTGGCGTATGACCGAATTGCATATTTCGAAAAAAACAATCCCGATTTGAGAATTTCGTTTGACACGAACATTCGTTCACGCCGAAGCGCGGTGGCTCTCGAATACGGCGATTTCGGCGACAGCCTTATCGATTGCGGACAGTATCTTATGGAAATAAAGACATCGAAAGCAAAGCCCCTGTGGCTCACCTCGATACTGACCGAACTCGGTATAAGACGAACGAGTTTTTCGAAATACGGAACGGAATATAAGCATTCTCTCGGCATTTCGGACGCACGTCCGAGCCTTGCTGTATAGACCGAATCAAAATTTATTAAAAGGATAAGGAGAATTTTCTATGAATAACCTATTCAACGATATTTTAGCAAACGTGTCATCCGACATAACCGTCGGCTCGGCGGTGCTGACAATGCTGATTTCACTCATTCTGGGCGCCGCAATCGCTTTTACCTATCGCAAAACCCAAAACGGCGCGGCGTATCAGCAGAGTCTCGCCGTTACACTTTGTATGCTGCCGGTTATTCTTTCGGTAATAATTGTGTTTGTGGGGAGCGATGTCGCAAGGGCATTCAGCCTTGCCGGAACATTATCTATCATCCGATTCAGAAGCGCCCCCGGCGACCCCAAGGACATCGGCTTTATCTTTTTTGACATAGCGGCAGGGCTTGCCTGCGGAGTCGGGCTTTTCGAATATGCGATATTATTTGCGGTTCTGCTTTGTTTGGCGATTATACTGATTGCAAAAACCGACCTGTTTAAGGCAAAAGGTGACTTTCGCATACTCAAAATAACGATTCCCGAGGACCTGAATTATAAAGACGCATTTGATGCGATTCTTGAAAAATACACTGCCGAACATAAATTGAGAAAGATAAAAACAACTGATTTGGGGTCTCTGTATCTTGTCGAATACGGCGTGACAATGAAGGCCGATATTGACGAACAAAGCTTTATCGATGAGCTTAGAGTAAAAAACGGAAACCTCACCATTATGCTTGCCGCCGCAGAACAGCAAGCGGCATAAACCAAAACCGAATTTATTTTAAAAAGGGGATTATAGATTATGAAAACCAAAAAATTAAGCAAAAAACAAACTATATTCAAAGCACTGTCCTCAGTCGCGGCAACAGCGGTTGCGCTCACGGCTCTTCCGGGATGTACGGCTCTTGCCAAAGATGTGAATATTGTGATTGACGGCGAGGAATTAAACCTCGACGTCGCGCCGCAGATAATAGACGGCCGTGTTATGGTTCCGATTCGCGGCGTTCTCGAAAACCTCGGCGCACTTGTCAAATGGGACGATGAAACCCAAACCGTTTCGGCAAGAAAAAGTTCCAAAACCGTATCTCTCGAAATAGGTTCGAACGATGTTACCCTCGACAAAGGCGAAACCAATGATGACGGAAGCGCAAAAACCGAAACGATTCAAACGGACGTTGCGGCACAGCTCGTATCCGACAGAACGCTTGTACCGCTCAGAGTAATAAGCGAGGCAATGGGATACAGTGTTGATTGGAATGATGAAACATACACGGCCAGCATATCAACCGATAATGATGAGGACGAAAGTTGGAATGACAACAAAGTATCGGTTGATATGTCAACTTTATCGGTCAGTGGTGACGGAGCATCCGTAAGTGACAATACGCTTACAATTTCAAAAGGCGGCGTATACACTTTAAGCGGAAAGAATTCGGATGCAGGCATCGTTATCTCGACCGATGATAAGGTCAAACTGAAACTGAACGGAGTCAATATAACCTCGTCAGGCGCACCCGTTATATATGTCGAAAACGCAGATAAATTATATATAGACACCGAGGATGGAACGGACAACAGTCTTGTTTCGAACGCCGCCGACACCGCAGCTATACGCTCTAAAGACAATTTAAAGATAAAGGGCGGCGGCACTTTGAACATTACTTCTGCCGACAATGGAATAAAATGCTCGGATAATCTTAAAATCGAGGGCGGCAAAATAAATATTGATGCAAAAGCGGATGGAATAAACGTCAACGACACCTTTGAAATGACGGACGGAAATCTTAAAATAACCGCTGTCGGTGACGGCATCGATTCAAGTTCGATTGCAAACATAAGCGGCGGAACGATTGATATAACAACCAACGGAACGCCAACCGAAACGTTGCAGACCGAACAGAGGTCGGATGAGCAAAACCGCCCCAAAACGCCGTTTGGCGAAAGTTCATCGGTTGAGTTTGAAACCTCGTCAAAGGGAATAAAGGCCGATTGGATGATTAAACTCTCGGGCGGCAAAATAAATGTAAATTCCGCCGACCACGCAATCCATTGCACATCGGATATTGAAACAGACGGCGCAAATCTTACTCTTGCATCGCAATACAAAAAGGGCATATCCGCACACGGAAGAATCACAATAGACGGCACAGACACATCAATCGATGTCACGAAATCAACCGAAGGAATTGAGGGCAAAACCAAGCTGACAATCAACAACGGCAACATAAAAATTAATTCAACAGATGACGGACTTAACGCCGGAACAAGTACGGAAATGCAACCGCCGCAAGGCGGATTCGGCGGCGAGCGCGGTCAAAAAGACCGCCGACAGCCGCAGGACGGTCAGCAACCTCCGCAGGACGAACAACAACCGCCGCAAGACGGACAACAGCCGCCGCAAGACGGACAACAACCTCCGCAAGACGGTCAGCAACCTCCGCAGGACGGACAACAACTTCCGCAGGACGGACAACAGCCTCCGCAGGACGGTTTCAGCGGACAAAATAATAAAGATGTCGTCATAATAAACGGCGGTAATATTGAGGTAACAGGCCGCGATGACGCGATAGACGTAAACGGAAATCTTGTGATAAACGGCGGAACAATAAAGCTTGCAAATCCGGCCGGTACGGTAACAGGCCCGTTCGCCGCACTTGATGCGGACGGCAATATAACGATTGCCGATGGCGCAACGCTTATAGCCGCTGTCAGCGGCGCAAAAGCAAACTCACTCGGCATAACTCAAAATTCGATAATCGGATACGCGGAATCCGAGCTTGCGGCAGGAACAACGGTGAGCCTGAAAGATGACAACGGCGATACAATCATCATCTATGCTCCGCAAGAGAAATTCTCGGCAGTCTATATCACCTCGCCGAGCATAGAAATCGGCAAAAATTATACACTCGAAATCGGTGATACAAGATATGACATCACAGCGGACGGTCAGATCTCAACGGTCGGCACGCCGACAAACAACAACGGCAATTTCGGCGGAAAAGGTTTCGGAGGCGGTTTTGGCGGCAGAGGTCAAAGAAAGACCGATGCAATCGGTTCTCAAACAACCGATAATTCCAATAACTCCAATTCCCCAAATTCAGCCGAAAGCCGATAAAATAAATAACGGACGAAATCGTCAATGTGCGATTTCGTCCGTTTTAAATTTGTGAATAAATTCCTATTTATCCAATACTCCCGAAAGCTTCAATATGGCGCGTTCAACCGCGTCTTTTGAATTCTTCCACGATTCGTCCTGATAGCGGTAATCAAATTTTTTGATAAACCAATCCACATCTTCTGTAATGCGTTCTAAATTTTGCTTTTGCAAAGGGATAATTGTATTCATAAGAGCTTGACGCTGTGCCGCGTTCAGATGCTTTCGGCTGTCGGATATTATCCGCGACATATGTTCAAGACAAAAGCCTTTACACGATTTGACCTTTTCGACAAATTCGGGTTCGGTTTTCCATAGATAAAAGAATGTATAGACATAGCTGTTCATTCGCGTTTCCTCGCGCTGACAAGCATAACAGCCGTTGAGTACGCTGTCGGTATACTCGCATATCGGGTCATTCTTGGGCTTTTTAAACAAGCTGCCCTTGCCGCCGTTTTGCTCATCCCCAAACGCTTTATCGAGGTTTTTGTTTATCTCGAGCAAGTGCGTATGTATCATCAATGCCGCACCGAGTCGGTTATGGGCAGCGAATATCTTGGAATAATGCCGTTTGCAAAAGCCGAGTTTGTTTGTCTGTTCTCGAATGTCCTCCTCCATATATGACGGTCCGAGAATATAATCCATAATTTCCGCATCAAGCTTTTTTTGAAGCTCACAGAACGGACATTCGCTGTCTTTGTCAAATGCCTCGTTTAAAGGAATTGTGTATATCTGTTCTTTCATCGTTTTATCTCCTTTGGCAGCCGCCTACCATTTCATATTGAAAATCCGTCAATTGCTTTAATCGATGCTTCCCATAACATATCCGACCGGCGGAACGGTTATATGAATATCTCGGCCGCTTTGCACAAACGCCTTCTCGGCTCTGCCGCTGCTTAATATACATTTTATTGTATCAACCGTTATATCAGAGATGTCAACGGTAACCGTTTTGACTTCAAAACTGCGGTTTATTGCACAGACAGCAATATCAAAATCACATTTTTTTCCGAATACGTCTTTTTTGTTATCAAAATATCGCGCGTATACAAAAACGTCGCCGTTTGCATAAAGAGTTCTGAAAAATCCGCTGTTTAAAACCGATTTTGAATTGCGCAGACCGCCGAGACATCTGTATTTTTCCAAAAGTTCGGCATCAATGCCGCGCCACGGGTACGGCGCACGGTTAAACGGATCCCGTCCGCCTTGCATACCGATCTCATCGCCGTAATATACGGACGGAACGCCCGGCATCGTCATTTGCATAAACACCGCGCACATAAGCCGATAAGACGCCAAGTCCTCGTTGCCCGATGTCAACCGCGTATAGCCGCAATCCGAGTTAAGGCCGCCGAACAGCGATTTTATACGCATCGTATCATGTGTACCCAAAAGATTCATAAGCGAGTACAAAACCTCAATCGGATAATTTTCATAAATTGACATAAGCGCCGCATTTATCTTTTCCGCACTTTTCCAGCCCATAACATAGGCGGTTATATTGTCTTTAAACGGATAGTTCATAACGCTGTCGAGTTCATCGCCCAAAAGATACTCGCGCTGTTTGCTGTACGCAACCTTATTTGACGCGTCCTCCCATACTTCGCCGATGATGACTGCATCGGGTTTTACCGATTTCACTTCTTTGCGCAATATTTTTATAAACTCATCGGGCAACTCATCGGCAACATCCAAACGCCAGCCGGACGCGCCGAGTCTGAGCCACTTTTTAATGACCGAATCATCATCGCGCAAAATATAATCCAGGTATGAATCATCCATTTCGTTTACGTTGGGAAGGTTGCTGCACCCCCACCAGCTTGTATATCCGCCGTTTTCATCAAAGCAATACCAGCTTCGGTACGGCGATGACGGATTATGAAATGCGCCGTCAGTACCGTAAAAACCATATTTGTTAAAATATATGCTGTCCGCACCGGTATGGCTGAAAACGCCGTCAAGAATTATTTTTATATCGAACTTTTCCGCCTCTTTGCAAAGATGAACAAAATCCTCCTCCGTTCCGAACATCGGGTCAATCCGCTTATAATTCGCGGTATCGTATTTGTGATTTGAATACGCCTCAAAAATCGGGTTCAGATAAATCACTCCGACACCGAGCGATTTTATATACGGAAGTTTTTCGCATATTCCGCGCAGGTTTCCGCCGTAAAAATCGTTGCAAGCCGGTCCTATCTCATATGGGTGAGCATTAAACGAAATATGCTCGTATCTGTCATAATGAATAATATATTCCTCGCGTGATTTTTCGATTTTGCCGTCCTTATGCGCGCCATAGAACCTGTCGGGGAAAATCTGATACATAATACGTCCTCTGAACCATTCGGGCGTATCGAATTCTTTATCATAGACCGTAATCTGATAACTCTCAGCACTGCCGTCAGCGCAAAGTCCTCCGATTCCGCCCATCTGCGATGTGTTTGCATACCATATCGTTTCACCGTTTGAATCAATAATAAAACTGTACCAGAGCAGACACGAATCTGACGGCACGGAAATTTCGGCACGGAACACAAACTCGTTTCCATCCGATTCTTTGTTCATTACAACAAGTCTTTCGGTATCGTTGTACCAAAGCCGAACCGTTGCCGAAACATCGGCGGCTGTATCCGACACGTCAAGCCTGAGCGATACCGCCGAGTCCGTTCTGACCGCGCCGAAAGGCGAGCGATATTTTATATCCTGTGAATTATGATATGCGTGCATTAAGCAGCGCTCCTTTCGCGGGCAGCCATCTGGGGCTGTCCCTGCAAATTATGCATTTCTCTGTCTTGCACGGATAACCGTACAGGGTCATCCGAATTATCCTTTTAAATTTTACAATCACCGATATATGTTACCGACTATATAATGTTGCCGACAAAAATCGGCTTATCCGCAAGGGAAAACCGACACAGCTCCGAAACGGTGAAATTAAAATCAGATGCGGTATTATCCGCCTTATCGCATCGGATGACAGAGCCGTCCGATATGATGAACCTACCGCTATTTTGCGGAATAAATTCGTCTGTTACGGCAACTGACACATTATCGGGAAAGTTCTTGCAAAAGATTTTTAAGAACTTTTCCGCATCGGTTATGCGCACCATAAACGGTTCACGCCTGACGGGTTTAAAATCAAATTCACCGCACTTTTCATAAACCTCAAAACCGCCCTTGTAATAAAACGCAAAGCAATACGAATCTTCGGCGATTGCGGCATATCCGCCGATACCGACGGCAAGTTCGCTCAAAAGTTTTTTCCAATCGGGACGTGTACGCCTAATATGCAATGTTTCGCGCGTGCGGCGCTCATATATCCTATCGAGAGCATCAAGATTAATATCGTCTATGCTTTGAATCGGATTTTTGCCGAGCGACTCCGTCCGATACATTATTCTGTCACATAGTTTCGTAAAACCAAACTTTTCATACATTCCGTCAACCGCCGATATTAAAAACGCAAGCGCCGCTCCTTGCCGCCGCATAAGAGGCAAGGCATATTCAAAAAGGCTGCGCGCAAGACCTCGGTTGCGAAAGTTCGGCATTGTTGACACGCCCGAGATATATCGCGCCGATATATCGACTTTTTCAAACGAGAGGGTATACGGTATACATTGCATTGCCGCGGCAGGCTCGCCGCAGCATTCGGCAACAAGGGTATTTGCCGCGGAATAATTCTCTGAAAAATTCCAATTGACATAGCGTTCGTCATCGTCAAAGCATTCCGTCCAGCAATTCTTTACAAAATCAAAATCCGCAGCGTTCGCCGCCCTAACATTATTTCGCATATGCCGTTTTCCCCCTTTGTGTAATATTCGTTGAATTATATATGTTGCTGGCGGAGTTATCCGTTTCATTTGTGTCGTTCGTTCATGTGCGTGGGACGTCGGGGACGCCGTCCCCTACAAAAAACCGCAATGCACGTCACAAATCCCGTAGGGGCGAGTTCTCGTCTGTCGACTCGGTCAAATCGCAAAACGATTGCCCCCGGCAATCTGCGCCGACCGCCCGTGAGATGTTCATTAAATCGCGCGGTTATCCGTTTCATTTGTGTCGTTCGCTACGGGATTGTGGCATACGTGATGTTTGATAAAACCACGGTGGCACGCTTGTTATACAATTTCAGCACCGCTTTGAATATCATCGAGAGTCGATGTCACAACAAGCTTTCCGTCATGCTCCGCCGATAATATCATACCGTTTGATTCATAACCCATCATCTTTCTGGGTGGGAAGTTAGCAATAAACAGTACATTTTTACCGATTAAATCCTCGGGTTTGTAATATTTTGCGATTCCCGAGAGAATTTGCCTGCGTTCAGAGCCGACTTCAAGCTCAAATCTCAAAAGCTTGGATGATTTCGGCACTTTTTCGCATACAACGACTTTTCCGACGCGAATGTCAAGCTTGCCGAAATCGTCTATTGTCACGTTCTCTTTAAACGGCGCAATCTCAACCTTTTCTTCCTTCGGCTGCGGTGCAAGTTCCGCTTCAAGCTCGGCAAGTTTCTTCTCGGGGTCAAGTCTGACAAACAGCGGTTCTGCCGCTCCGACCTTTACGCCCGGCTTTGTCATACCGAAACATTCAAGACTCTCCCATTCAAGCTCGGCTGCGCCCGTCTGTTTTGCAATAGCCGTCTGTGTATCGGGCATAAACGAGCCGAGCAAAGATGTTATGAATCTGATTGCCTCGATAAGATTATACATTACCGTTTTAAGCTTTTCTCTGCCGTCATCGCTCTTTGCCAACGCCCACGGCATTGTTTCGTCTATATATTTATTTGCGCGGTTCACTATCTCCCAGATGCAATCCATCGCATCGGCAACGCGCAGCTTATCCATACATTCCTCCGTTTTCTTTGCCGCACGCAGACAGGTATCTGCCAAATCCGCGTCAAACTCGGTTTCTTCGCCGACAGACGGAATCTCGCCGTCAAAGTATTTGTTTATCATCGAAACGGTCCTGTTGACAAGATTACCGAGAGTATTCGCCAAGTCCGAATTAAATCTCGAAATCAGTGTTTCAAACGTAATTGTGCCGTCAGCCGCAAAAGGCATCTCGTGCAAAAGATAATATCTCACCGCGTCAACGCCGAAATTGCGCACCAAATCATCGGCATAAATAACGTTGCCTATTGACTTGCTCATTTTATCCTGTCCGTTTAAAAGCCACGGATGACCGAATATCTTTTTCGGCAGAGGTTCGCCCAGCGCCATAAGGAATATAGGCCAATATATGGTGTGGAACCTCAAAATATCCTTACCTATTATATGAACGTCCGCAGGCCAGTATTTTTGGTATAACTCACCTTTTTCGTCACAGCGATAACCGAGAGCGGTTATATAGTTTGTGAGGGCGTCAAGCCATACATAGACGGTGTGACCCTTTCCTATTGGAACGGGAATACCCCAGTCGATTTTTGTTCTCGATACGCATAAATCCTGAAGTCCGGGTTTTAAGAAGTTGTTTATCATCTCTTTCTTTCTTGCCTCGGGCTGGATAAAATCGGGGTTCTCCTCTATATATTTCATAAGTCTGTCGGCGTACTTGCTCATTTTAAAGAAATACGCTTCTTCGTGCTGTTTGTGAACCTCTCTGCCACAGTCGGGACACTTTCCGTCAACGAGCTGGGTTTCCGTCCAAAACGATTCACAGGGGGTACAATACCAATCCTCATAAGAATCGAGGTATATATCGCCTTGGTCATACAGCTTTTTGAAAATCTTTTGCACCGTTTCAACATGATAATCGTCCGTTGTGCGAATAAATTTGTCGTAACTTGTGTTCATCAAATCCCAGATTTTCTTTATCTCGGCAGCAACGCCGTCAACATACTCTTTGGGGCTGATTCCCGCTGCCTCGGCGAGTTCCTGAATCTTTTGACCGTGTTCGTCCGTTCCCGTACAAAAGAAAACATCGTGACCGATATAGCGCTTAAACCTCGCGATTGCATCGGTCAATACGATTTCATAGGTATTTCCGATATGCGGCTTTCGCGATGTATACGCAATCGCCGTTGTAATATAAAACTTCTCTTTTTTCTTTGAATTTGCATCCTGCATTTGTATCAATCCTTTCTCAATATCTCAAAACGGTTATGATTTCCGTCCGTATTCATATATCACTCCGCACACTTATACTCTATTCCAAAATGCTTATATGCGAGGGGGGTAACAATTCTTCCCCTCGGTGTGCGGCTTAAAAAGCCTATCTGCATAAGGTACGGTTCGTATACATCTTCGATTGTGTCACTTTCCTCGCCGATTGTCGCCGCAAGGGTTTCAAGTCCGACCGGTCCTCCGTCATACAGACGGATTACGGTCATAAGCATTCGCTTGTCAATCGCGTCAAGCCCGAGAGAATCGACCTCCATACGTCCGAGAGCCTCGTCCGCAACGGTTTCGGTTATATTTCCGTCCGCCTTTATCTCGGCAAAATCTCTGACACGTTTTAAAAGGCGGTTCGCTATTCTCGGCGTTCCGCGCGACCGCGATGCAATCTCGCCCGCTCCGCCGCCGTCTATTCCGATGCCCAGTATATCCGCGCTGCGCGTGACGATTTCTTTAAGCTCATCTCGATTATACATTTCAAGTCTTAACAATACCCCGAACCTGTCACGCAGCGGTGCGGTCAGCGCACCTGCTTTTGTGGTTGCGCCAATAAGCGTAAAATGCGGCAAGTCAAGCCGTATGGAACGCGCCGAGGGGCCTTTTCCTATTATTATGTCCAGCGCATAATCCTCCATCGCCGGATAGAGAATTTCTTCAACGCTGCGGCTCAGGCGATGAATTTCATCGACAAAGAGAATGTCGCCCTCGCCGAGGTTAGTCAAAAGCGCCGCCAAATCGCCCTGTTTTTCTATCGCAGGTCCCGATGTAATTCTCAGGTTTACACCCATCTCGTTCGCAATTATTCCGGCAAGCGTTGTCTTCCCCAAACCGGGAGGGCCGTACAGCAAAACGTGGTCGAGCGAGTCACCGCGCTTTTTTGCCGCCTCGATGTAAATTTTAAGGTTTTCTTTCGCCTTTTTCTGACCTATGTACTCCGCCAAGCGTTTAGGTCTTAGGCTATATTCAATTTCGCTGTCACCGTTCATCTCGGATGTGGTGACAATCCTGTTTTCGTTTTCCAAGTCCATTTATACCATTCCTTTACCCGACACAATTGTATTCGGGCTTTGTTTATCCTAATTTTTTTAACGCATATTTTATCATATTCTCAACAGTTCCGTCCGCACCGGCAAGAGCGCGTTCTGCCTCCGACTTGGCATAACCGAGCACCATAAGTGCCGACAACGCTTCATTTGAATCGTCGGTGTCCGCCGCGAAAATTTCGTCTTGAGGAACGTTGTCCAATTCAACATTTTTAAATTTATCTTTAAGTTCGAGAATAATTCGCTGCGCCCCCTTCGGGCCAAGACCCGGGGTGTGGCTCGACAGATACTTGCTGTCGTTTGTGACAACACAAAGCGCAAATTTGGACGTTGAAACATTCGACAGCAAAGCCGCCGCTGTTTTTGCGCCTATTCCAGATACGCCGAGTATCATTTCGAACGTGCTTCGCTCCTCGGGCGTGGCAAAGCCGTAAAGCGAAAATGTGTCGGAGGAATTTTTTATATTCATATATATATAAAGCCTTGCGGTATCGCCTGCTTCGCCGAGGCTTGACAGCGATGACATCGTGGAATAAATACGGTATCCGATTCCGCCGGCATCAATCACGGCATAATCCTTTGTTTTTTGTATCAGCTTGCCTGAAATATATTCGAACATATTGATAAACCTCCGTTTTATATGCCCCGCCGAACAAAGGACATAAATATACATAGTATATATTATAACAAAAATATCAAAGATAATCAAGAGAAAATGATAAAATGTTTTTGAATGTAATAAAAAAGTAAATTCTCAAAGCAAATTCCACTGAAAAATTTACTTTGAGAATCCGATGTAAAAATTAAAATATTTGTATATTATTTATTTGTTTTAAACGAAATAACGGTATCGGGTGAGGTTTTGTGAATCTCTTTGACCAGTCGTTTTTGCCAGTGTCCCCGAAAGTATAAAATTCCCGTGATAACGGCTTCTGTAACCCACGAAAGAACAAGTCCCAGATAGATCCCGTATATTCCTTTAAGCGGAGTGAATATTTCCGAAAAGATAATATTTGAAATTGCACCGACACAGGTTACGAAAATCAAAATCCCCATCGTACCCGTGCCACGATAGAATCCGTGAAACAGACTGTTCACCAAATTAAAGACGATGAACGGCAGAAAGTACCTCACATAGTCCAAAGTATATTGAAAAGCCTCGCCGCTGTAATCTGCAGGGAAAAATGCGCGGCAGATTTCTTTTGAAAAAATCAGACAAACCGCAAGTACAGGAAGCAAAAAGAGGTTTGCCTGTAGAAATCCGACAAATACACCCTTTTTGATTTGATCGAATTTTCCCGCACCGATACATTGTGCTGTGTATGTACTGAGCGTTTTGGTTGAATTTTGGTAATTCTTTGCATTTATTTCATAAATTTTTAATGTTACCGAGTACGCCGCGGTAGCACTTGCTGATATTCCGTTAATCAACGGGGCGATCCACAGCGATGTAAAATACAATGCCGATTGCTGAAACATACCGGGAAGGGAATAGCGGAATGAACGTTTAACGCTTTTGATGTCAAACAGCCGTTCGGCAGGACGGAGGTTCAGCTCTTTAAAACTTTGTTTCAGCTTTGTAAAATAACAGATATCCACAACAACCGCCGACAGAACCGATGACAGGGCAATGCCCAAAACCCCTGCTTTTAAAACCGTAACGGCAAATATATTTCCGCAAATATTCATAATTGTTGATAAGATTGACATTTTTAAGGGATACGAACTCATACCCAAAGCATTCATAATCAACACTCCCGTATTATTGAAAATAATAAAAATCAGGCCGAGAAGATAAACCCTATAATAAATTGCCGCGTCTCGGTATATTCCCGCATCTACCTTTAAAAATGAGAATATGGGGCGAATTAATATAACCGCCGATACGGCAATCGCAAAAATCGTAATCGCCATAAAAATACAATTGCTGTATATGCTCGTTTTCATCTCTGCATAATCTTTAGCGCCGAAAAGCCGCGCGACAAAAACCGAAAAACCTGCCGAAAAGCCCCAAAAGACGGATGATATAAGCTCTGTAAAAGAATTTGTCGAGCCTATCGCCGCAATTCCATCTTCGCCCAAGAACTTTCCGGCAATCATTGTATTGATTACCCCATACGCTTGTGAAAGCAATCCCGATAGCACAAGCGGAATTGCAAAAAAGATAAATACCTTATAAATATTCCCCTGAGTTAAGTCTTTCATTTTAATTTTATTCTCCTATTTTCTTAAAATAAGTTGAATTTTTCGAAAAAATCGTATATAATTATATTACAATTATCAAGAATTTTCAATAATGTTTAAAATTATGAAAAATTCTCAAAAATAATCAAAACAAGGTGAGTCCCATGTATCAAAAAGAACGTATAGATGCCGTTTATGATATTATAAAAAAGAACGGATACGTCACGGTTAAATATTTAATTAACGAAATACATTACAGCAGTGCAACAATAAACAGAGATTTAAATATGCTGGAAAAGCAAGGACTGATTCGCAGGAGTTACGGCGGAGCGGAACTAATCGAAAAAAAGGTTGCGCCGCTGACATTCAGATATCATAAAATGAAAGCGACAAAGGAAAAAATGGGCAAAGCCGCCGCAGAGTTGGTAAATGACGGGGATATTATTTTTATTGACGGTTCAACCACAACCGAGTGTATCGGAAAGTATATCACGGACAAAAAGGACATTACCGTAATTACAAACAATATAGCCCTGGTTTTATATTTAAGTGAGTTTGGCATTAATACAATTTGTCTCGGCGGAAACGTTGTGGAAATACCGTACATTCTCGGCGGCTCGATTACAATTGAAAACTCGATGAGATATTCGGTAGATAAAGCGTTCTTTTCAACGAGTGCATTGTCATTGGACGGTAAGATAGCCTCGGTTACGCCCGAACTCGGGAGTTATTCGATTCTTCTTAAAGTAATACTCGGCAATTCAAAGGTGAATTGTTGTATTATGGACCACGAAAAAGTAGGCATAGCGTACCGAGCTGTTTATTGTACCCTTGATGACATCAATTATTTGGTGAGTGATTATGTGTTTGACAAAAAATTTCATGAACGCTTTAAAAACACAAAAATTATAACAGTTCATTAAGATTTTGGCATTATACCGATTTCTGCAATAAAATCCAACACTTTTTTGAAATTTAAAGTTGAACCCAAAAAGCCGCACGCGCCCTTGTCGGCGCATACGGCTTTTAAATTTATCTGTGTTTTACAAATGCCTCGATTCGGTTCAATGCCTCGTTGATGTTCTCGATTGAATACGCATACGAACAGCGTATGAATCCCTCACCGCTGTTGCCGAAAGCGTTGCCGGGAATAACGGCAACTTTTTTCTCGCGCAGACAGTTTTCACAGAACTCATCTGAGGTCAAACCCGTGCTTTGAATTGACGGAAAGGCATAAAACGCGCCTTTCGGTTCAAAACACTCAAGACCCATATCGTTAAAGCCCTTGACTATTACACGGCGGCGCATATCATATTCCTCGCGCATCATTTCGATGTCATTATCGCCGTTTTTAAGAGCCTCGATTGCGGCATATTGCGCCGTTGTCGGCGCCGACATTATTCCGAACTGATGAACCTTTGTCATTGCCTTAATCAAGTCGGGATGACCACAGGCATATCCCAAGCGCCATCCCGTCATTGCATAGGCTTTTGAAAAGCCGCTGACGAGAACGGTTCTCTCCGGCATTTCGGGTATATTGGCGATTGAACAGTGCCTATCGTCACCATAGGTCAGCTCGGCATAAATTTCATCGGACAGAACGATTATATCCGTTCCCCTTAAAACCTCTGCAATTTCCTCTAAGTCCTTTCGACTCATTACTCCGCCGGTCGGATTGTTCGGAAAGGGTAGTATAAGCAGCTTTGTTTTCGGCGTTATCGCCGCGCGCAGCTCGTCCGCCGTCAGTCTGAAATCGTTTTTCGCCTTTGTTTCAATGGTTACGGGGACGCCGCCGGCAAGCTTGGTTATCGGCTTATAGCACACAAAACAAGGTTCGGGGATTATCACCTCATCGCCCGGCTTTACAACCGAGCGAATGCAAAGGTCAATCGCTTCGCTTCCTCCGACAGTGACAACAACCTGTGACATCGCATCGTATGTGAGCGAAAAACGGCGTTTGAGATAGTTACAAATCTCAAAGCGCAGCTCTTTCAATCCTGAATTCGAGGTATAATATGTCATACCCTTTTCGAGAGAATAAATACCCTCATCTCTGATATGCCACGGCGTAACAAAGTCGGGTTCGCCCACGCCGAGGGATATTGCGTCCTCCATCTCGGCGGCAATATCAAAAAACTTTCGTATGCCGGACGGGGGAATATCCCTAACGACAGGGTTTATTAAACTTTTCATATCGAAACTCATAAGGAGATAACCTCCCTCTCGTCCTTTTCGGGCTTACAACAAATAAGTCCGTCATATTTATAACGTTTTAAAACGAAGTGCGTTGCCGTTCCGACAACGGATTCCATAGGCGCAAGGTGTTCCGATACAAAGAGCGAAATCTCACGAATGTTCTTTGCCTCAACGGTAATACCGAAATCATAGCTTCCGCTCATAAGGTTGATTGCCTTAACCTCGGGGAACTGATATATTCTCTCGGCAATTCTGTCAAAGCCGCGGTTGCGCTGGGGTGTAACGCGCAGCTCAATATAAGCGGTAACGGTACTCGACCCATAAGCCTTGTCACGGTTGATTCTTGCACCGTATCCGAGAATTACTCCGTCTTTTTCCATCGTATCTATTATATCGGCGACCTCGGCGGCGGGAATATCAAGCATTGTCGCCATCTGTTCGAGGGATATGCGACAGTCGGTGTGTAAAAGTTCAAGAACTTTCTCTTTGTTCCCCATTCCACTGCAATACTCAACGTTACAGTCGTTTTTGTTGTTTTTGCTGTTTACAAAATTTTCAGCCATTTCAAAAACCTCCGATATATTTATTGATATTTATGCTATTATAGCACTTTTTTTAATATTAGTCAATGCCCGAATTTTCACAGTTTTATTACACTCGCGCCCCGTAATTTTGAAAATAAACCCATTAATTTTTACATAAGTCTAACAATCCGAACGAAATATTTGCATTTTTCGGCGGATTGTGTTATACTGATAAATGATTGTGCAAAACATTGAGAGCGAGGCGGAAAATTTGAAAGCAAATTTCTTTTGTGACATCGGAAACATAATTCTGAATCTTATTTATCCGCCCGTTTGCTGTTTTTGCGGAACGCGGCTCTCGCCGCTCAATCGCATTTTTGTATGCGATGAGTGTGCAAACAGCCTGCCGTACTGTCGGAGGGCAAACCGCTGTACTCATTGCGGAAAGCCGATAGCCGAGGGAAGCTTATGCAGTCATTGTTCACTGACCAAATCGAATTTAAAGGGAATGACAGCACCGTTTGTCTATGACGGCTGTGCAAAATCGGCGGTTATCGCGTTCAAAAGAGAGCAAAATGCAATGAACGCAAAAACATTGTCGCTGTACGTTTCGGAAATGATAAAGTATGATTTCGGCGGCGTTGAATTTGACTGTGTTGTGTCCGCTCCGCCGAGAAAAGACAGGATGAAGTCCGAGAAATACGACCAGGCGGCACAGCTCGCCCGCCACGTTGCACGGCGGCTTTCTCTGCCGTATTTTAAGAATATTCTTTGTCAAAAAGAAGAAACGAAAAAGCAAAGCACCCTGTCAACGGACGAACGGTTCAATAATGTGTTCGGCAAGTTTGCCGCGGTCGGTTCGAATCGCGTAAAGGACAAAACCGTACTTGTCATCGATGACGTATGCACAACCGGCGCAACTTTTGAAGAGTGCGCACGGGTCTTAAAGGAATGCGGCGCATATCGGATATATGCCGCGTCCGTTGCAACAACTGCAATGCAATCCGAAAATAAATAACTTTTAATAATTAAAGAGGTATAAGGAATATGGACGATAAATTATACAGCATTATTCTCGCCGCAGGCGAGGGGAAAAGAATGAAATCCAAATTGCCCAAACCGCTGCAAAAAGCGTGCGGACGGGCTTTGATAGACTATGTATGCGATGCGGCAAGAGCCGCCGGTGCGGAAAAGAGCATCGTAATAATCGGTCACGGCGCCGAACAAATGCGCGAGTATCTCGGCGACAGCGTTGAATATGCCGAACAAAAAGAACGGCTCGGCACGGGTCACGCAGTAATGCAGGGCATAAAGCCCATTGCCGACAAATGCGGAACGGTTATAATTTTAAGCGGTGATGTTCCGCTTGTGACAGCGGATATGATTCAAAACGCGTATTCCGAACACCTTAGTACCGAACGCGCCGCAACGGTTGTTACGGCGATTGCCGATAATCCGTTCGGTTACGGACGAGTTATACGCTGTGGCGGTGAGGTCGAAAAGATTGTGGAAGAAAAGGACGCGTCACCCGATGAAAAAGCTGTTTGCGAAATCAATTCGGGTATATATTTATTTGATATACAAAAGCTGAAATCGGCGCTCGGCCGTATTTCGAACGATAACTCACAAGGCGAATACTATTTAACCGATGTTTTGGGTATATTAAAAGGTGATGGTGAAAAAATCGGCGCGTTTATAACCGATTTGGAACAAATACTCGGGGTCAACGATAAAATTCAACTTGCCGAAATTGACAAAATATTAAATTCAAAAAACGTTATGCGGCTTATGCGTGACGGCGCAAGGATTTTAAACCCCGAAACCGTTCGCGCGGATTCTGACGTAATTGTCGGTGCTGATACCGTGATATATCCCAACACGATTTTAGAAGGTAAATGCATTATCGGCGAAGATTGTGTAATAGGTCCGAATACAAGACTTGTCAACACAGTTGTCGGCGATGCGACAGAAGTTCAATCCTCAGTTGCGATTGACAGCCGAATCGGCAGAAACACCGCTGTCGGGCCTTTTGCATATCTGCGCCCCAACTCGAATGTGGGTAACGATGTCAAGGTCGGTGATTTTGTTGAGGTCAAGAATTCAAATGTCGGAGACGGCACAAAGATTGCGCATCTGACATATGTCGGAGACGCCGATGTCGGCAAGAGAGTAAACTTTGGCTGCGGCACGGTTATTGTCAATTACGACGGCATCAACAAGCACCGAACCGTCATAGAGGATGATTGCTTTATCGGCTGTAACTCAAACCTTGTATCTCCCGTTACGCTTCACAAAGGCGCGTACACCGCGGCAGGCTCGACCATTACCGATGAAGTACCAAAGGACGCGCTTGCAATAGCAAGAGCAAGACAGGTCGTCAAAGAGAGTTGGGCAAAAGGAAAGACAAAAAACAACCAATAGTATCGGTTGAAATACCAACACCATAATTCCCGAAAAAAATTAAATAAATATAATTACGGCGCTGCATCCGCAAAATTGAGGAGCAGCAGTCAGGAGGTTTTTATTTTGAAACAGACAACAAACAATCAACAAAACGTGACTATGCCCGATACGCGCAGGAAATTCAGCACACAATCCCTTGTTATGTGCGCAATTCTTACAGCATTCGTAATAGTCCTTCAGCTTATGGGTTCGTTCGTTCGCTTTGGTCCGTTCGCGGTAACGCTTGTTCTTGTACCGATTGTAATAGGTGCGGCATTGTGCGGAATGTGGGCAGGCGCATGGCTCGGACTTGTGTTCGGCGCGGTTGTTTTGATTACCGACAGCGCAGCGTTTATGGCGGTAAGCATCATCGGAACGATAGTAACGGTTCTCGCCAAAGGTATTCTTGCCGGAGCAGCAGCCGCTGCGGCTTATCACCTTGCATCGCGAATCAACCGAACCGCCGGCGTTATAGCGGCGGCACTTGTCTGCCCGATTATCAATACAGGTGTGTTTCTTATAGGATGCAAATTATTCTTTTTCGAAACGCTCGCCGCATGGGGTGCGGAGGCAGGTTTTGCATCTGCCGGTGAATATTTGATTTACGGTATGATTGGCGGAAACTTTATTTTTGAAGTTGCCGTTAATATGGTGCTGAGTCCCATAATCGTTCGCCTTATCGGAATGAGAAAGACGAAATAAACCAAGACATACAAACTCAAAGAGGATGCCGCGCGGCATCCTCTTTTCGATTCTTTCGGTTTAAATTTAATCCTTTTCATAAATTTCCACAAAGTCGCTGCCGTCCGTTTCCGAAAGTCCGACTTTTATGGATTCAAGATGCGAGGTGGGAATGTTCTTTCCTACATAATCGGCACGGATAGGCACCTCGCGATGACCTCTGTCAACCAATACGGCAAGCTGAATCTTTGCGGGTCTGCCGAATGTTATAAGCGCGTCCAGTGCCGCGCGAACCGTCCTTCCCGTACACATTACGTCATCGGTCAGAATAACCGTTTTTCCGTTTATGTCACACGGCATCTCACCGGCGTCGGCTCTGTCGCGCACATTTTTGTCAACATCATCGCGAAACGCCGAAATATCAAGCGTTCCGACGGGGATTTTTACCGAATTGTCAATCCGTGTATATATGCACTCGGCAAGCCGATTCGCAAACGGAACTCCTCTTGTCTTTATCCCGACAAGCACAACATTGTCAAGCCTGTCATTTCTCTCGGAAATCTCATGAGCAATACGAATCATAGCCCGTCCGAGAGCTTTTTCATCAAATAGAGTAGCCTTATATTTCATACATCTTTACCCCTTTTAAAAAACAAAGAACCGCAATATTGATTTATGCGGTTCTTTGTAATATACAATCTTATTGCCGAGAATTAAACCTCAAAGCTTACTCCTGTTTTTGCGTTCTCGGGTTCTTCTTTAAAATCATAATCCTTGCCCGGCAGAACTGCATTAAGCACAATACCGAGTATAGACGCAACCGCCAAAGCGGAAAGTGAGATTGTTACCGAACCGAATGTGAAAGTAGCCGCCGTACCGAGGCCGAGCGCCGATACGAGTATAATTGCGGCAACGATAAGGTTACGGCTCTTTGTAAAGTCAACCTTGTTTTCAACCACGTTCCTTACACCGATTGCGGAAATCATTCCGTAGAGAACGAACGAAATACCGCCGATTACCGCCGTGGGTATGAGACTTACCAAAGCCTCAAATTTCGGTGAGAATGAAAGGATAACGGCAAATACAGCCGCGAGACGGATTACTCTCGGGTCATATACTTTAGACAGAGCCAAAACGCCCGTGTTTTCACCGTATGTTGTATTAGCCGGACCGCCGAACAGAGCCGACAGCGATGTTGCAAGACCGTCGCCAATCAAGGTTCTGTGAAGACCGGGATTTGCTATATAGTTCTTGCCGACCGTTGATGAAATAGCCGATATATCGCCGATGTGTTCCATCATTGTCGCAAGCGAAATAGGTACGATTGCGATTATCGCCGATACAACGAGCGATGAATTCGACCAGTCGATTCCGCCGAATACCGTACCGCTCCATTTTACCGGAAGTCCTATCCATGCGGCATTTTTAAAGTTCTCGAGAGCCGCCGATGAAAACAGGCAAAAGCTTGCGTTTCCGCCGATAGCGATATAATCCGCACCGTCAACGCTTACCGTCTTACCGAAAAGCAATGCGAGTATTGCCGCAACGGCGCACGAGCCGAGTACACCGAGCAAGATTGGAATAATCTTTGCCATACCCTTGCCCCAGATATTGAAAACGATGACGATTCCGAGGGCGATTACCGCCAACAGCCAGTTCACCGAACAGTTCGAAACCGCGCTGCCTGCAAGGCCGAGACCTATTGATATGATTATCGGCCCCGTAACAACCGGCGGAAAGAACTTCATAACCTTTTTGATTCCGACAAGCTTAAACAAAAGCGCCAGAACAAGATAAACCAATCCTGCAAACACAACGCCGAGGTTCGCATAAGGAAGAAGTTCGGCATTCGACATTCCGTTTGCACCGGTGAGCGGTGCGATTGCGGCATAACCGCCGAGAAAAGCAAAAGACGAACCCAAAAATGCGGGAACCTTGCCATTTGTAATCAGATGAAACAGCAATGTTCCCAAACCTGCCATCAAAAGGGTTGTCGATATGTTCAGACCCGTGAGCAGCGGAACCAAAACGGTTGCGCCGAACATAGCGAACATATGCTGAAAACCAAGCACGAGCATCTTACCCGTACCGAGTGACCTGGCATCGAAAATGCCATCGATTTTGTTAGACATAAAAATATCTCCTTTTAAATAATTTAAAATGCCTTGTCCCGTATTCGGACAAGGCAAAAAAGGCATAGTTTCTCTCTGCAATTTTAAAGCCTTGTCTTGCTGATGTTCCACATCGAATTTAAAGACAAGAAATCTAATCTTTTGTCAGTATAACACAAAATTTGTCAAATGTAAAGAAAAAATTTAAATTTTTATAAATTTTTTCAACAATTACAAATTCAGAGGCGCTCAAATCGCCGCAAAAACGGTTGTTTAACGCTTGTTGCGGCTATTTTTCACCGCACAAAAAATCAAGATGCCGCCGTTTAAAAATTAAGACGACATCTTGATTTATGTTATGTTCAAATCATCATTACTATCTCGGAAATTATTATACCAAGGCTTATTCCGCCCAAAACATCGCTCGGATAATGTACAAACAAATACATTCTCGAAAAAAGTATAAACGCACACATTATCACCGCGATTATTCCGATTACGGCGCTTGTGTGCAAAAGAACGCACGCACTTATCACCGATGAAAGCGTATGTCCCGACGGAAACGAAAAATCTTTCGGCGCTTTTATCAAAAGTGCTCTTGTGTTGTCGATTTTAAAAGGCCGCGGACGGGCGACCAAATGTTTAAGCATCAGGTTTCCGATTATTGCGCCGAGAGCAAGACCGAGGATAATTTTCTTGCCAATATATTCATACATATCACTCGCCATAAAGACCGCCGCCCACAGTATCCATATTACTCCAAAATTTCCGAACATCGAAATTTTGGGCATAATACGGTCCAACGCCGCACAGCGCAGTCTGTTTTGTATCATATTCAAAATTCGAAAATCGATTGCCGTAATCATCATAAATAAACTCACCCTTTTTATATCGCACATTCTTTCGGCATCTTAACATACCTTGCTATCAAAATCCCTACGGCGGTCACAATCACCAGCGCGACAGCCCCGATGCGCGAAATTGACGGCAGCTGTAAAAATTCATCAAACACAATAACCGCACACACAAAGCCGATCCCCGACATCAATGCCAAAATCCCTCTGAACCAATTGAACGGCAGACTTGCCTTTATTACACCTGCAAGGCTTATAAATCCCACCGCGAGGTACATAATCAGAGAACCTTGCGCCGAATCAAATCCCATAAATCTTATCGCGCCGAATATAATGACACAACACGCAAATACCGCAACTCCGTTAGGAAAAGCCCTCCGAATTGCCGCTGTCAAAAAATCCTTTTCGCACTTTTCATCATTTTTTTCAAATGACATAAAGAATGCCGGAAAGCCCTCAATAACTGCGTCTATCAGCGTAATCTGAATCGGTATGAACGGAAAATCCGAGTTGAATAACAAGCAAAGTATGCAAAGCAATATCGAATAAATCGTTTTTATAAAGAAAACGCCTGCGGACTTGGTTAAGTTATTTACAACCCTGCGTCCCTCAGATATAACATCTTTCAGCACCGAAAAATCCGAATCCAACAACACAAGCTGTGCCGCTCGGCGTGCCGCGTCACACCCCGACCCCATAGCAACCGAGCAATCCGCACGGCGCATAGCCAATAAATCGTTTACTCCGTCACCTGTCATTGCCACTTTATGCCCTGCATTTTGCATTACCTCAATCAACAATTTTTTCTGTTTCGGCGTTACTCGTCCGAAAACGGTGTATTTATCGGCGATGTCATTAATTTCATCTTCCGAAACATCGCTCATATCTATAAAAGACTCCGCGTTTCTGACCCCTGCGTTTTTTGCAACGGCGGACACCGCACGAGGGTTATCACCCGAAATTATTTTTACGTCTATATCCTGTGAATAAAAATATTTTATTGTTTCATTCGCCGTATCACGTATCGTATCCGATATAACAACCATACCGACAACCTTTATATTATCATATGTTATTTCACCGCGGCAAATACCGCCGACAATTACGCGTGCACCCTTTGACATTATTTCGGAAACCTCATCGGGAATTGTCCGACATAATTTTTCGGGTGCACCTATCACAAATATCATTCCGTTATCCAGTGTTACCGACGAATATTTTCTCTCGGACGAAAACGGTTCACAATCTATGCATTCATATGCGGCGGCATCACCGAAATAATTTTTAAGCGCAATATATGTTGAATTATTATCGTCCGTAAACTTTATATATGTTGACATAAGCTTTTCGAACTCGGCTTTGTCAATGTTCGGCAAGACCTTTTCAACCGCAAGTTCTCCTGTCGTCAGCGTTCCCGTTTTATCAAGACAAACAACATCACAATGCGCAAGGTTTTCGAGAGAATACAATTCACGAACAAGCACATTTTCTTTTGACAGTCTTATTATCCCTGCGGCAAAGCCGATGCTCATCAGCAAAACAAGCCCTTTCGGCAACATTCCCAAAAGCCCTGCCGATGTCGTAACCACCGTGTCGGAAAACGACATATCTCTGAAAAAATATCCTTGTATGAACAATAATATACCGAGCGGCAAAATAAAAAGGCTTGTAAATTTTGTAACTTTATCCATTGCCGCAGGCATCTCAGAGCTGGTCTGTTTTGTCGATTTGACTTCATCGACAATCCTTGCCGCAAACCCGTCCTCGCTCTCGCATATAACCTCCGCTCTGCATCTGCCCGATATGACGGTGCTTCCCGATAAAATCTCATCGCCGTTCCTCTTTTGAACAGGCTCTGACTCACCCGTCAAAACAGATTCGTTTATCTCAGCCGTACCTGATTTTATTTTACAGTCACAGCTGACCGCCATTCCGCTTTCCAAACACAGCATATCACCTTTTTTTATCTCATACGGCATTACCTCTGTCTCTTTCCCGTCCCTGATAATTTTAGACTTCGAAAGAGACAGTATGGTAAGCTGTTCTATTCTGCGCTTTGTTTTCATCTCTTGAATGATTCCGACCGTTGTATTTATCAGAATCGCAAAAATAAACAATATATTTTTCCACGCCCCCACCATAACGAGAACGATTGCAATTATCGCATTTAATAAATTGAAAGCAGTACAAATATTATCTCTGAATATTTGCGATACGGTTTTTGTAACACCTTTTCCCATAGTATAATCACACTCCCGTGCTTTTTATCTCAATATATTACACGTAAAATCAGCATAAAGGTTGGAAAAAAATAAACTTTTTTTAAACATCTCTTCGATCATCTGTTAAACGTCAATAACAGGAGAGCTGTTTTTGTTTCATCACAAGTATCGGTGTATCAGTCTTTTTTATTTCCGCACTTCGGGCAAAAAGTATCGCCGGATTTCAGGCTGTGACCGCATTTTGAACACGTTACGCCTATTCTGCTTCCGCACTCGGTACAGAATATGTTTTCTCTTGCCTGCACGGTGCCGCACAGGGGACATACGTTATTTATATGTTTAAACGCAACATACACTATTACTCCGGCAATGTTCGTAAAAAGTGTTATAATTCCCCACACGGGTGCGCAAAGCCGAGATTTCATTGCGTTCTGATAAACCCACATCGCAACAATAATCCAATAAAGCATAAACAACAGCATCAATATGCTCGCTGTTATTTTCAGCGAAAGCATTCCATACGGAACCGGGGACGGGTCACTTATAACATATCCTTTTATCTCGCTGTTCTTCTTGCCGTTTAACAGACCTATCAGATATAAATTTTTGTTGATAAAATCTCTGCGGTAAAAATTATCCTCATCATACTCTTCATTTATATCCGAATAATGGTCGGCGAAAACCAATGACAGCATAAATTCATCTTTTTTTACAATCCTAAATACCGCGTCACCGATTTTTTCGGAGACCAAATACTTGCTTCCGTTTTCGATTCTGTTAAGCTCAAGGAGCGCGTCTTGCGCAATCTTTGAATTTTTTGCGGAATATATAATATTATTTTGGTCATCAAGAATCAAAATATCCGCAATATCATCGGATGTCTCCGCAAGAGCGTCAACGCTTTTCTTTATTTCATCCGAATCGGTCTGTTTTTTAAACAGGTCGCTTGCCCTCTCGTACAAAACCGCCATTTTGATTTTATCCCCGTACACATACCCGACCGCGCCTACACTTGCCGCTCCAAGCACAATTGCAATTATTATATAGATTATAAAAATCTTTTTAAAATTTCTTTTTTCAATAAATTCATTAAACTTGCTCATACGTTTCCGCTCCTTTGCTTATTAAAATCGGTGATGCCGCCAAGAATACAACAGATATAAATATAAACGGAACAAATATGGCAATCACGCTTATTCCGAAAAATATCAACACCTCAGGCACAACAAGCAACATTGCCGCAATTGAAATAAACACCCTCGTCAGCACTCTGTCACTTTTTCTCTTTTTAATCTCAGCACATTTTTTATCTATTTCAGGCTCTAACGCCCGAATTAAAACATCAACATTTTCCATAACAATTATCATAATGACTTCGCTTTGCCGCGTATGTCAATACTCTCCTTTCCTGTCGGATTTCAAAAAACCTCTCAGCTTTTTGGTTCCCTCGTGTATTCGGCTTTTGACCGTTTTTGCCGGAACACCCGTTATACTTTCGATTTCTTTTAAGGTATATTCGTCAATATATTTAAGGCGTATTGCCGTTGCCTGATTGGGCGGCAGGCTCTCAATATACTTTATAACCTCAGCGTATTCCAAATTCGCAATAACCTTGTTTTCAACATTATTGCCGATTTGCGATTCCGCCTCGGTCAATTCGGAGAGGATAATCTTATTTCGCCGAGTGTAATCGATAAACGTGTTTTTGGCAATCGTTATAATATACGTTGCGAACGATGCCCTGCCGCTTGTTTTATATCCGTCAATCGTACGTATTACCTTTAAAAAAACATCTTGGGTTAAATCCTCGGTTAAAGTTTTATCGCCCGTCAGCTTTAAAAGATACTTTCCGACATACGGATAAAAGGTTCTGATAAGCTCGTCAAAAGCGGATTTATCTCCGTCCTGACATCGCTTTATTATTTCCTTTTCATTCACATTACACAAGCCTCCTTTATCCTCTCTGTTATATTACACGCAAAAGAATCATTTTGGTTGGAATTTTTTTAAACGAGCAGCAACAAAGTTCCGCAGACAAGCAGTGCAAGACCGCAAAATGATTTTTTCGTCAGCCTTTCGCCCAAGACAATATAGGAAAAAGCAATCGTTACCAATATGCTTAGTTTGTCAATCGGAACGACCACGCTTGCCTGACCGTCTTGCAAAGCCTTATAATAGCACAGCCACGAAAGTCCCGTCGCTATCCCCGACAAGACAAGAAACACAAGTGTTCTCAGCGTTATGTTTTTTATACCGCTTTGACTTTTTGATACACAAACAACAATCCACGACATTATTAAAACCACAAATGTACGGATTGCCGTTCCAAGCGTTGAATCAATATCCGAAATCCCTATTTTCCCCAACACAGATGTCAGCGCGGCAAAAACGGCAGACAAAATCGCCCAAACAAGCCACTCTGTATTTTTGCCGGTTTTTTCATCCGATTCACGTTTTTCAATCATCATATATGTACCCAAGCCGATTAGTATAATGCAAATACCCTTGAGAATTGTTATTTTTTCGCCCAAAAATATAAACGCAAGTATCATTGTCAACACCGTGCTCGATTTGTCTATACTCGCGACTTTATTTACATCTCCCAACCTTAACGCCTTGAAATAACAAAGCCACGACGCCCCGGTTGCAAGACCCGACAATACGAGAAATATAAGTGTTTTTGATGTAATGGACATAATGCCGCCCCACACATCGACCACAAAAACCATAAGCCACGCAAAAACAAAAACAACTATCGTTCTTATCGCCGTACCCAAATCGGAATTAACATTTTTAATTCCGACCTTTGACAAAACCGCCGTTATCCCGGCAAAGAATGCTGATAACAGTGCAAATATAACCCACATAAAAATCTCCTTATCCACAGCTTTGACTCGGCTTAAATAATAATGAAATATCTTTTATCATCAGAGTAAAAAATAAGATTTCTACTCTTTATATCAAATTATATCACATTTTTTTATATTCGTATATATCTTTTTAAAATTTTATCATCTTTTATTACACTCACCAAAATATAAAAGGTTGGAAAATACAAAATTATATCCGCGAGATTATTAAAAAATGCAAATAAATTTTTGCGCAAAAAACAAAGAAGATAATATTGTGCCATTCCGGTAAAAATAGACACAAAAAAGATTCAAAAAAACGAAATAAATCGCAGTATTTCTTTGATTTACAAAAGCCATTCGCAGTTATTCCACGATTTGAGAGTTTCAACCGATTCGGACGAGCAGTTCACAAGCTTTAAGGCGCAGGTAGACTAATTTAATTGTGCAAATGGGAGAAAGCAGTCATTAGTGTAAAATAATAATTGAAAAACCTGAATCTAAAACATTAATATATACCCAATTGCCCGTGAAACCGCATAATTGCCCTTGTTGTTCTCATCAAACAACATCTGTTCACGATTATCGCATAAGAAAGATAAAAGATATTTCCACATTCGGAAAATATGTTATTTTAATGCATAATCATAGGAGATACGTGTGCAAACATTGCGGCAAACGCTTTGCTGAGGATAATTCTTTTGCACCAAAATATTATCAGGTTACTCTGCGGTTAATTGATGAAATATTTTAAAAAACAGAAGCGGTTGCATAAATTTACAACCGCCTCTAAAAAAATTCCATTATTTTTT
>URAN01000025.1 GCA_900545865.1 uncultured Eubacteriales bacterium | reverse complement strand
TTGACTCACGGAACAATTCCAAAAAGTTTGCATATGAGTGTGCGAGAGTGCTTTGTGCAAACGGTGTTAAGACATATCTGTTCGATGATTTAAGACCTACGCCTGAGCTTTCTTTTGCGGTACGTTATCTCGGTTGTGCAAGAGGAATTGTGATTACTGCAAGTCACAATCCAAAAGAGTATAACGGTTATAAGGTGTACGGCGAGGACGGCGGACAGATACCGCCGAAAATTGCAGATAAGATTATAAAGTATATAGAGGATACCGACCTTTTTGACGGCGTTAAGGTATGCGAAAATCAAAAAATCAATGTAATAGGCAAAGAAGTTGATGATGCATACATTGATGCGGTTAAAGCTGAATCCGTGAATAATGTTTCGATTCCCGATGATTTTAAGGTGGTTTATACGCCGATTCACGGATCGGGAAACAAGCTTGTACGAAGGATCCTTGATGAAATCGGGGTTAAAAATGTATTCGTTGTACCCGAACAGGAATTGCCCGATGGAAATTTTCCGACGGTTGAATCACCGAATCCCGAAAATATCGAGGCATTTGATATTGCGATAGAATATGCAAAAAAGCAGAACGCCGATTTGGTATTCGGGACAGACCCCGACAGTGACAGAATAGGTGTTGCGGTAAAGACAGATGACGGAAATTACAAAGCGTTAAACGGCAATCAGACAGGATGCCTTTTGCTCGAATACATATTACGCAAGGAAAAGGAAAACGGCACGTTGGCAAAAAACGGAGCAGTTGTAAAGACAATAGTTACAACTGAGCTTGTACGCAGCATTGCCGATGATTACGGTGTAAAAACCTTGGATGTTTTAACGGGATTTAAATTTATCGGCGAAAAGATAAAAGAGTTTAAACAGAACCGTGAATACAGCTTTGTTTTCGGACTTGAAGAAAGCTATGGCTATCTTAAAGGTACATACGCACGTGATAAAGACGCAGTTGTTGCCGCAATGTTAGTGTGTGAAATGGCAGCCGATTATAAGGCAATGGGCAAAACGCTTTATGACGGCTTGACAGAAATATATGAAAAGTACGGATATATACAAAGCGGGCTTAAAACGCTGACGTTAAAGGGTTCTGACGGAGCGGAAAAAATAAAGTCAATAATGAAACATATTCGCCAATATACTTCGCAGACAATTGCAGGATGTGCGGTGAATGAGGTTAAAGATTATTTAAAAGGAATAGATAAAATGCCGAAATCGGATGTGCTGAAATTTTTTCTTGATAAAGGATGGTTTGCGGTTCGTCCATCCGGGACAGAGCCGAAAATCAAGTTTTATTATGAAATTGAGGGCGACAAGAGCATTGACATCAAAGAAATCGCGGATGATTTTAAATTTAAGTTTGACTAAAATTCGGGTTAGAGAATGTTCGGATAAATTATAGGTTTTGTACAGAATGAGTTCGGTTATATGCCGGACTCATTCTGTTTGAGGTATACGGAGTCTGTTTGCAACAGCCGTTTTGCGATTTTAATGCATCCGAAACGGGTCAATCCCTCATTTTGTGTAAACCTCAAATTTAGCTCCAAAATGATGATATAATCTAATTAGTTTTTGTGGACTGAAAGCCGAATCACGGCTTTTAACCCTTAATAATATAGCGAATATAGCGTGAAATTGGCGGCATATCAATGGTGCCCTTGTAAGAGGGCGTGCATTTCACCTTTGATTTGACGGTGATTTCATTTAATGTCTTTAGACGGTTGAGGACGCAAAGCGTGCGAAATAAAAAACCACCCGCTTTGCGGGTGGGGAACAAAAGGTTATACCAAAAAACTCACCTTTCTGTTACAATAAAGTTGTTCAAGCTTATTGTAAAGAAAAGAAAGGTGAGAAAAATGGCCAATAAAACGAATAGTTTATCAAGTACAACATGGATGTGCAAGTATCATATAGTATTTATACCAAAATATCGGAGAAAGGCAATATATGGACAATATCGAGAAAGTCTACAAGAAATAATACGAACATTGTGTAGGTATAAAGGTGTAGAAATACTCGAAGGACATATGACACCAGATCATGTGCACTTACTGTTAAGTATACCACCAAAAATGAGCGTGTCAAGCTTTATGGGATATTTGAAGGGAAAAAGCGCATTGATGATGTTTGACAAACACGCAAATTTGAAGTATAAGTTTGGCAACAGACACTTTTGGGCAGAAGAATATTATGTTAGCACGGTGGGATTAAATGAAGCAATGATAAGAAAATATATATTCGACCAAAAATATGATATAGCAATGGATAGATTGAGTGTAAAAGAATACGAAGACCCTTTTAAGGGTAGCAGGTAATACAAACGCCCTTTAAGGGGCGGTGAAAGAGGCAAAGGCAATAGGCTTGAACAAATGTGAAAGCCAACGGCTTGAGCCGCTGGCAGGTAACATGGGCTTATAGCCCTAGAGCAAACCACCCGTTGGACGGGTGGTTATGATTTTTAAAATATGATATTCAATGTCACAAAAGGTCATAACGGAAAAGCCGTTCACATAGAGATAAGAGATAAGAGAGCAGCACCATACGCCGAGGTTCAGGGTTATCGGATAGAGAAAATCACGTTTAAAAATATCATAATTAAAGGCAATACTGATGATATGGTCGACTCGTTAATTAAGTGCGGCGTCGACAGCTCGACAGATTGCGGAATAGAGAATATTAAGTTTGAAAATGTCAAAATATCCGACCGAGATATGTCCTGTGATGATGTGCTTAAAATCGGGAATGTCAGCAAGGTTGAGTTTGTAAGGGAGTGAAGACAAAGATGATTAAATTAAAAGAAAACATAAAGATTTTATTTGCCGGGGATTCGATAACCGACGGAGGAAGAAGTCGGAATATGGATTTGAACCATAATCTGGGTCACGGGTATCAGTACATAGTTTCGTCAAGGATTGCGGCAGACAATATCAACAAGCGACCGAAATTTATAACCAAGGGATTCAGCGGAGGCGGAATAAATGCGCTTTATGAGGTGTGGTATGAGCAGGTGTTAAAGTTATCCCCGGATGTAATCAGTATCTATATCGGTGTGAACGATTTATATAAGTCGATAAAGGGTTTGGAAAACGCAAATATAGAGCGATATGAGAGGGTGTATGATTTGCTGATTTCGGATACGGTTGCATATCTGCCGAACGTAAAGCTTGTAATAGTTGAGCCCATATTCAGTGTTACGCATAACATCAAAAAATATGTTGAGTATTCGCCGAATGTTATGTGTGAAAAAGAGTTTGTGCCGCTCAGTATCAATGAAACGGACGAAGAAAAGGAGTTCCACCGCAGCGAAGTGACAAAATTTCAGCAAGCCGCAAGGCGCTCGCCGACAAACACGGCGCTGTGTTTGTACCGTTGCAAGACGAGTTTGACAAATATTTAAAAGATGTTGAAACGGAATACCTGTTGTGGGACGGCGTACACCCGACCGTTGCCGGTCACGGAATCATTGCGCGCCGGTGGTATGATACTGTGGATGAGTCGGGGATATTTAATTTTGTGCCATCTCGGAAAAATGAACATAAAAAACCTTGAGAAACAGGATGAAACGCATTTTAAATGAGGGCTACCCAAATATCTTTCCGAATCACTTAAAAATATGAAAAGGCGTGGGAAATAGTCGATAGCGGAAAGAGAGATATGCACTGGGATGTATGCCGGCACACATCCCAGTAAAATTTCTGTTATATATAAGCATGAACAATATATGCTGAAATTTCCGTCGTTTCCTACTATAGATAAAGACATGAGTTATACCAATAGCGCAGCGAATAAGATGTAATATTGGAAGGAATAACCACACGTTGGGCGGGCGGTTATGATTTTATAGCATCTTTATTTTTGTCGTTGTATGCTCAATTCTGGTTGAAAAGCTCAAAAACTTTGAGGTTGTTAAGGGTATCCTTCATTGCGGATGCCGAAGAAAAACCGAGTTTTTTCATTATTCGGGACATATGAGATCTTACAGTGGTATCTTCCACAAAATACTTTTCGGAAAGTTGCTTATAAGAATAACCCATACAATAATACCTTAAAATTTCAAACTCTAAGTTTGAAAGATGAATCATGTTTGTAAAAATATATAAAAGCGATTGTTGCCGGTCTTTAATTTCTTTACATTCATCAATGAGTTTGATGGCTATATCATGTGACAGAAGTTTTTTTCCACAGGCAACAGTCTTGATTGTGTTGATGATTTCCGAATCGGGCGAGTCTTTTAACACGTAATTCACAGCCCCTTGAGACAGTGCGTCAAAAATCAAGGATTTGTTATTGTTGATGGTTAAAATTATTATTTTTGTTTTCGGGGATATATGGCGTATCTTATCAATGAGTTTAATACCCGAATTGTATTCTTCAATTTGCATATCAAGCAAAAGAATGTCAGGCTTTTTATCCGAAACAAGTTCAAGACAACCCTGACATGATGTTGAGCTTCCGTCAAAAATTAATGAATTTGAACAGGAGATAACCGATTGATAATAGTTGCATATTTCTGCCATATCATCACATATCGCAACATGGATTTCGTTCATATTTTTTTATCATTCCTTTAATTTATAAGTTTATTTGATTATTTGATGTATAGGTTAGTATGAGTGTGTATTATGTTATCCGTTTAACGGTAATATAATGCAAAAACAGGTGTATTTCCCCAAAATGCTCTTAACTCGGATCATGCCTTTATGAAGGTTTATAATTTTCTTTACGGATGATAATCCGAGACCAAGGTTTGACGTTGAGTTTTTTGTGGAATAAAACTCTTTGAAAATACTTTTTTGATCCTGATGGCTGATGCCTACACCGTTATCTTCAAATTCAATAAAAAGAGATTTATTACGGACTTCGATAAGTATCTTTATACAAAGCTGATTTTTGTTTGAAGAACGGAGCGATGAAACGGCATTGTCTATAATGTTATAAAACGCTTCGGATAGCAAGTCGATATTGGCGTTTACTGTTATTTCGTCAGTTAAATCATAATTTGTAACGACCGTAATATTTTCGGGAACAGCCGCTTTTGTCAATGCGGAATCCAGACATTCGCATATATTTGTTTTTGTAAAAGGGACACCATGGGTGTTCAATGCATTAGTTACGTCATTCAGCTGTGAGATTGACTTTTCGGATCTTGATATAATTTCATTAAGTAATCTGTATGCTTGTTCTTTGTTTGATAGCTCGTTTTGAGTAAGAGAAGCGAACTTCTTTATAATTACAAATGCGTTTTTATCGGAATGAATCAGAATATTTATATTCTTATTGAAAAAATACTCTTGATTTTCTATATCTTTTTTTGAAAAAAACAATTTGCTTTTAAACGGGCGTGAGAAAAATATTATCAACATAATCGCTAAGGAACTTACACTGCTGAATATCACGGGATAACGGAAGTTGATTTGAGAAAAATCAATTCTGGGAATAGACAGCAAATTCAACTCCGGAGGTGAAAATACCTTAAACGAACCGCACAAAAAAACTATTGCTATATGCAGGTCAAACAAAATCAATATTAAGGCACAGACCACATGAAAATCACATATTGTTCTGAGCATGGTGCGCTTTGTTGCTTTTAAAAGTACATTTACAGGTAACACCGCAAAAAGAATTATAATACATAATGATACCAATTTAAATGAATTTTCCCAGTTCATAAAAATTTTATTTTTAGGCAGACCTGACTGATAATTGCTGTAAATGTAGTAGGATAGCTTAAACGATGGGTCGTTCAGTAACAGAAAAGCCATTGTCAACATTCCCAAAAATACAACAATTAATATATTTACCGTGTTTTTTTGTGATAACGAAAAATATATGCAAATCGAGGAAATCATAATTATTGCGTATCCGACGTTATAAATTCTTAAAATTGTTGATGGCAGCAATTTAATATTAATAATGATTTTGTAGAGGAAATGATCCAACGATAAAATTTGCGGATAATTTCCAAATTTTATTATCAAAAGTGTTACGGAAAACGATAATAAAAAAATTCCAATCCAATATATAGAAAAAAACTTATAAATTTTGTTCGAGGCAGCGAATGACAGAGTGATGGCTGCAGATAAAAATATTATTAAAAGCATTACTAACATAAAACATCACCCTTTGCCTTTTTTATAGGTCGGATACTGCATAACGAAACGCCCGAAAAAAGGAACACAAATTAAGTTTTATTTCTTCGAGTCATTTGATTTCATCATAACAATAGTTTATCCGATTGAATTGATTATAGCATACCCGACTGTTCTTGTCAATTAAAAAACATCGCAAAAACGGTATGTTGCAGATTTTTCAACTTGTGCATGGATAGCTGATATGCTATAATATATTTAAATTTAGAAGGTGAAACCAATCCACAGTATCTAAATAATTATACAATAGTTCTTGGAGAGGAACTGAAAAAACTACTACATTTATCATACGAGGAAAGGTGATTTATTTATGAAAAAAATTAAGAAGGTTACAGCAGTAATTGCTGCTGCGTGCTTGGCACTCGGCACTTGCACATTGTCGGGTTGCGGAGGAGAAGGGACAGGACAAAACAAAAATACAGTCAAGTTTACGATTTGGTCAAATGAAGCTCACAGCAAAGTTGTAATGCAGTCCATTATCGATGATTATAACAAAAGCGAGGGAAAAGAAAAAGGAATTGAATTGGTTTATGAGGTAAAAGATACTGATTTCCAAAAGAATATAGAACTTTCAATGCAATTGGGAAATATGCCTGATTTCTTCGCTGCGGGATCTGCAGCATCGAAATTTGCCGCTAACAATAGTATAGTTGCTATCGAGGATCTTCCGGGTGGAGATGCGCTGATAGAAAAGTTTAAAAATGGTATAAGAAAGTCGGCAAATACATATGAAGGAAAGACATATTCCATTCCCAAAAAAAGTCAGCCTTTGGCGCTCCTATATAACAAGGATATGTTTAAGGCAGCCGGAATCGTTGATGAGAACGGCGAGGCAAAGCCGCCGAAGACCTTTGATGAATTGAGAGAGGTTGCTAAAAAGCTTACCGATCCGTCAAAGAAACAATTCGGAATAGTTTTCCCGATGAAAGACGGAAATTGGTATAATTATGATTTAATGGGAAGTCTTATGTCGAGTAGTGGGTTTAACGGATATAATCCCAAAGACGGTAAACGTGAATATTCGGCATTAAAGCAGATTCTGAAAGTAATGATGGATATTAAAAAGGACGGATCTGTATTTCCGGGAGAAGAAACTCTGGACAACGATCAGGCAAGAGCAAGATTTGCTGAGGGCGGCATAGGAATGAAATTCGGTGTCAGCTGGGACGTTGGAGTATATAATGATCAATTCCCGGCTAAAATCGATTGGGGAGTGGCTCCATTGCCGGTTCTCGATGAGGGTAACAGTTATAAACAGCTTATGTATACGAGTGCAGGATATTTTATTTGTACCAAAGCGTTGGAAACAGGAACACCTGAACAGGTTATGGAGGTTATGAACTTCCTCCACAGTGATGAAGTAGCAAAGAAGTTGTACGAAGAAGGCTGTGACCTGCCGTTTAACTGGGATTTGGTTAAGGATATTCCTACAGATGGAATGAAAAAGGGCTGGAAAGAGTTTGCACAGCTTATAGATCAAAGCTGTACAGATGTTGACGGCACAAAGCTTGATACAACCCATTTGAGATCGCTTAAAGATATAATAATGGTTGATATTTGGGGTAACGGTCAGGATGTGGATAAGGCGATAGATTCATATCAGGATGAAGTAAATAAATTGGCGGATGAGTATGCCGAGGAACATAAGAATGACGGATATAAGATTGAAGATTATATTATTCCGGATTGGGACGAAAGAGTAAAAAAATAAGTTAGATATCTTGAATAAAAGACATAAAATATGGTTGGTGAAAAAATGAATAATAAAGTAAAATTAAAAAGATACAATAAAAAAGATGTTGTTCAATGTTATATTTTGCTTGCACTTCCGCTTATAGGACTCTTTGTACTGCAGCTTTATCCGATGCTGTGGGCAATGACAAAGGCATTCTGTTTTTATGATGGGATAGATGTCAACACAAAATGGACGGGACTTGAAAATTTCAGACAGATTTTTTATGATAAGACGTATTGGAATTCATGGCTTGTAACGTTTAAATTTGCTTTGTATAAATTGCCGATTGAAATCCCACTGGCATTGGCGGTTGCAACTTTGCTCAATACCAAGATAAGGAATAAGGGATTTTTCAGAGCGGTATTTTATATGCCGTCAATGATCAGTGTTGTCATAATCGGACTCATTTTTTCAAATCTGTTCGGAACACTCGGCTTTATAAATGCTTGGCTTGTAAAGTGGGGATTGATAGAGAGCGGATTTAATTGGTTTGGAAACGAACATTCCGCTATGATTGTATTGATTATAGGTTCAATTTGGAATACTTTCGGTGTTAATGTTATTTATTTTGTTGCGGCATTTGCCAATGTGCCGAAAGAATTATATGAAAGCGCTGAAATCGACGGAGCAACGGGGGTTGTTAAGTTCTTTAAAATAACATTGCCTATGATAGCCCCTGTGCTTCAGACAATTTTGTTGCTTTCAATAAACGGGACATTACAGACCAATGAATATATAATTGCGTTGACGGGAGGTGCTCCGGGTGGCAGGACATATACGGTTATGTCATATCTTGTTACAAAGTTTGCACCCGGATTTGCGGATTCCGTAGTTAATATCGGATACGGATGTGCTCTATCTATAATTACGGCTGTGTTTATGGGCGCCATTGCAATTATATATACAAAGCTAAGCGACAAGTTTGCTAACAGTGCATATTAAATTTATGAAAATGAGGGTTAATAATGACAACGCAAAAAAGTAAGAAGTCAAAAACTCGGAATTCACACATAATTATATACGGGATACTTATAGTACTTGTTATAATTACATTATTTCCGATTTTATACACATTCTTTTCATCGTTTAAAACGAATATTGAAATACTTGCAAAGCCGGAAAAATTCTTCCCCGAAAAATGGTCTTTGTCAAATTATATAACCGCTTGGAATTCGCCGGAGTTCCCGGTTCCGAGATTGTTTATCAACAGTGTTATATATAGTGCTTCAACGGTTATAATAACATTGTTTTTGGCATCAACCGGCGGATATGTATTTGCGCGCGGTGACTTTCCGTTGAAAAATGTAATATTTATAGTTTTTTCATCGCTGATGTTCATAAGTCTTGGTACAATAACAATTTATGCATTGTTTAAAGTTCTCAGAGCGCTTCACTTGACATCATCGTTGTGGACATTGATTGTACTTAAGTTGTTTGGAATACAAATAGTAAATTATTATCTTGTAAGAAGTTATATAAAAACACTTCCGAGGGCGTTGGATGAAGCGGCAAGAATAGATGGATGCAGTTTTATAGGTATTTTTTTTAGAATAATATTGCCGCTTTTAAAACCAATACTTGCCACAATAGGAATTTTGGCGTTTAATTCGTCATGGAATGATTATTTGATGCCGACAATATTCACGCTGACCGACTCGTCACAACGCACCTTGATTGTTGGGTTAATGGCATTAAAATCAACGGGAGAATCCGCGGCATCGTGGAACTTAATGCTGGCGGGGACGGTTATTTCTCTCATCCCTGTGCTTGCGGCTTATTCAATCGGAAACAAGTATTTTATATCGGGAATAGCTGCCGGTGCAGTAAAAGGATAAGCAATTGTTTTGTTGCATTTAGTCATATCACATAATAAGAAGGGGAGATGAAATATGAGAAAAAAATTTTTTATAATGTGTGCCGTAGGAATATTTATGGCGGCATCATATAATTCGGTTTATACTTATGCAAATGATACGGAAAGGTATGAGATACAATACCAAAACAATTTTGAACAGTATGATTTAACAGAGGATCGTTCAAAGCAATATAAATATAATTGGCTTACGGCGAACGGTATCATAAACGGCGATGTGTACCAGGGAAATTTCAGTATTAACAGATTTACCACAAAGGTTGACTCAAACGACGATCCCTCGGTTCAGGGAACGCCCAACGATTCAAAAAACTGGGTGTTTCCGGATCGTTTAATTACCGATGAAAGTGATCCGGATTACGGATTTTACGGGGCGGTAGAGGATAACGACAAAAAAAGCGGCGTTTTTTGGATGGGAGCAAAGTATAACCTTAATGTTATGAAAAGAGGCTCAAACCAGTATCTCCAGATGGGTGATTTCTATATGCTGGGCAAGGACGGTCAACAGGACTATACTGCTGCCTATTTGGTCAGAAACGGTGTTGATATGAGCGAGTCGGTCGTGTGGGAAAGCAAGATTTGCTTTGATAATGCGTCTGACGAGCCGGAGGCAAAGGAGGCAGAGGTTGTAAAGCTTGAAATAGCAGAGGCAGGCAGCCTTGTGTACAATGATTCCGCCAAGGCGTCAACGATACCTGTAAATCTTAATGCCGGAGCATACGCGGTGCTTACGTTTAATAACGGCGATGTGTATCTCGGAGAAAGAAACGGACACGTTTCCGATAAATATAACAGTGAATTCAAGGATGAGGGGTTTAAACTTACCAATGATTCCAATAAGCTGGAATCCGGAAGGTGGTATACGGTGAGATATACCATGGATAATTCGGGAGAAGTAAAAAGAAACTCTGTGATCATAAAAGATGAGGACGGAAATGTTATTATCAATTCGGGAATGAGGGAGTTAAAGCTTGATAATTCCAAGGCAATCCAGGGTAGCTATTTGGATAAGGATTGGAATGCAAGAGTTAATCGCTCGTGGTTCTCCTTTGATGAAGGAAAATCAGATAAGGGATTTATTTTGACCGTTATGAATATGGCGGACAATAAGCTTGGAGCGCACAAGAATCCAAGAAATAAGTTCTTGCTTGATGATTATTCGGTTTATAAGCAAAGCGGATTAAAGGTCAAGAAAATAGATAGTGCTCTTAAGTTTATTGAAGGTTCTTCATTTGAAACGGAATTTAATTATGAATTACAAGGGAACAGTGATGGCGTGGAAAATTGGATTTGGCTGACTGATGCTTCGGGAACCAAAGTCAATGGCAGGACATCATGGAGCGAGAGTGATCCGAAAAAGCTTATATACACTCTTGAAGAAGAATTAATGCCGAATACATACTATGACGTTCACTTTTCGCCTGAGATTACCGAAAGGCAGGGATTGTTTATATCCTCCGAATCCGAAAGGATTAAGACAACGGATTCAACCCTGGTTGAGGGTGAAGTGAGGTATTCCTCGACAACCTCCGTGAATGGCGACGCTGATTTGGATATTGCGAATCTTACAGATGACACAATAAGCGGTTATGTCATTGCGTTTATACGGAAAGATGGCGTGATATACAAGCAAAAGGTATATTCCTTTGCGGTTGACAGGTTAGATAAAGGAAGTATAAGCAAGCACATTTTACAAATTGACCTGCCGAGTGACAAAAGCAATGCGGAATTTGTTGTGTATTTGTGGAATAAAGAGGGAACCCAGGCGATGACGGAGCCGTTTGTAACAAAATTGGATAGATAACGGAGGAAAATACATGAAAAAAATAATAGCTGCATTAGTTATGCTTGCCTTGACTGTTAATCCGTTTGCGGTTTGGGCGCTTTCGCTTGAGGTGAACGAGGATAAAGAAATAAGATATGTGCCGCCGGAGTTTTTTGGAGTAGCCAACGGATGGGGCGATGAGGTAAACAAAGGCGTGACGATTGCCGATCTCAACGGAAACATCAGCGATAAGTACACAGGTATGTGGGAAAAATATGATATTACACAGTGGCGAAAGGCAGGAGGGCACAGTAATATATTTCAATGGAAGAGTGCCATAGGTCCTAAAAACGAACGTCAATCCCAGCAGATGGTTAAAAGCTATAACTATGTGATTAAAGAAGGCTTGGACGAGTGGATAAAGGGCTCTTTAAAAATCAATAAGGATATGTCATTTGTATATGCGGTCAATATGGACACGGACACCCCGGAAAACGCAGCAGATCTTGTGGAATATTTGAGAGGAGACGGAAAAACAAACTATAACGGCGGCATAAATTGGGCAAAGATTAGGATACAAAACGGAATTCCGGATCCTGTACGGGTTGATATATGGGAGCTTGGAAATGAATTGGATTTGATAAAGGAAAACGGTGTCCCGACATGGAGCGTGGACAGATATATTTCAGAAAGCAAAAAGTGGATTTCTGCCATACGAAGCGTTGATCCCGATGCAAAGATTGCTGCTCACGTTTACACAAATGATTTTGAGGCGGTTGGCAACGAGTGGCACAGAACGGTGCTTATGGAACTCGGAAATGATATAGACTATATGGTTGTTCATAAATATTTTGCTCCGGGTACGGCATATAAAGTGTGCGAGCCTATGCTTGATCGGGTTATTGAGGACATAAAGAACATAACGGGCGAGGATAGGATCAAAGTCGTTATGACGGAATTCGGTTCGGCATATCGCGACCAAGAAGAATTTAAATCTTTTGAGGCATCAATTCAGCTTGAGGAAGCAATAGGTTTTTCGGATTTTTACAACCGCTGTTTGGTTAAGCCGGAAGTGGTGGGAACAAATGCATGGTCGTTCAATATAGGCGATACAAACGGATGGACATGGGTTCTTCTTTATATGTACAACGGCGAGATAAAGCCCATGGTTATGATGGACGCAATGCAGATTTATCATGATTATGTGTCAAGAAACACTATAGTTGATTTTAAGTTGGAAGGGTTTGAAAGGCAAAAGGCAAGCGATACAACCTGTACCGTTGCAAAAACGGAAAAAGGCTTAAATATAGTTTTTTCGAACCTGTCAAACGACAGCGTTAGTGTCGACATGAACTTCATAAAGAATTATAAGCTTACGCATAAAAGAGTGTTGACGGGAACAAGCCTTACGGCAATCAATTATCGTGAACGTCAGGAATGTAAAGCAATAGATGAGGATATATATGATGACGATATAATTAAGAAATTTGAAGTGCCTAAACATTCCGTTACGGCAATCACGCTTGAGGAGGTAAAATGATTATGCGTTTTATGAGTAAAAGGTTATTCTCTTGCGTAATAGGCTTTTTGGTGTGTGCTTTAATACTTTCATTTAATACATATGCTGAGGAAACGGTTGTTTCGGGAAATTCGGAGGAAATAGAAAATAATCCGGTATATGTAGCCATAAACTTGATTGACAGGATAAAGCCGTCATTTAAAGAAGTGGATATATCCGGTGTTGCAAACAGAGCTTTTAAGGATGATGTTGAAGGTGACGGCGTCGGCGGCTGGTCGGATCAGGGCGATAACGACCTCAGAAATTATACCGAATACGGAAACGTAAAGTACAGAGGTATTCCGTTTAACATCATCAATCCGGAAAAAAACGGCAATAAAAGCTGTATTGTTTTAAGAGGCAGAAACGATATGAATGTCCCGAATGAGGTTGCGGTTGACATCGGAACATACGCAAAGGGCATTTATGTTCTTCATGCGGGAGCTTGGGTTACGGAGGGCGAAGTAGGAGGAACATATACTTATGAGTATGAGGACGGAACAAGTGCATACTTTAATGCAATAGTCGGAACTCATGTGGGAAATTTCTGGGGAACAATTGACCAAACCGCCGCAAAGGTAGCGTGGCAGGGGTCAAATGCGCAAACAGACTGTGTTTCGTTTTCTATATTTGCTCTGTCGAATCCGCATCCGGACAAGATGATCAAGAGTATAAAAATAAATACCGACGGAAGTACAAATTATCTTATGGTTGTCGGAATGACACTGGCAAAGGATGCATTATACTTTGATGACGGCGGCAAAGGCGTAATTAACAGTGACAGCTGGCTGCCGATTGAAACTGTAAGCAATCGGATTGCATCGGGTTCTGTTTTGGACGCATCAGTATTTCTGGATAGGCCGGCGGGTAAATATGGAGCAATAAAAGCACAGGGAGACGGCTTTGCGTTTGAAAACGGAAAGTCGGCAAAATTATGGGGAACAAACCTTGTGGGAAACGCTTGTTTTGCCGAAAAGGAGCAAGCGGATACACTTGCCGAGCTTATTGCAAAATGTGGGTTTAATGTCGTAAGAATGTCAGATATAGACGATATTATTTTTGACAACAGCAGTAGTATACAAAGCGATAAAGCGGATAAGCTTATGTATCTGATTTCAAAACTTAAAGAAAACGGTGTATATACATATCTGGCGGTTGTTTCAGGAAAAACGGCTGCGGATTTTTATGCGGAGGAAAAGGTTGATGGAGAAATATCGAGAATTAAAAGCGTTCTTTCATTAAATAATCCGTACACCGGTATGACGCTTGCGTCAGATCCCGCTTTGGCATTCGTGGAGGGAATCGACAATATAAGCTCCTTGGATTTTACATACAGTAATTCCGCAGGAAAGGTGACGCAGCAAGAGTATTTGCTCTTGCAAAACAGATTTACGGAATTTTTAAAGAATAAATACAAAACTACTGCCGCGTTAAAGAGAGCATGGAAATATGACGGCGAAAAGGGGCTTGGTTCGTCCGAAAATTTGGAAAACGGTACAGTAATGATAACTGATTTATGGAAGAACTCGCTTTATACAGATGAAAGAAAAAGTGATACGGCAGAATTTTTTGTGGCACTGCAGCTTGAATTTAACACACGTCTGAAAAATGCACTTGGAGAGATAGGGTATAAGGGTGTCTTTACGGGAAACAGCAATAAGCTTTCCGATATATACAGATGGTCTAATAAAGAGAAGGTAAAGGATGCCTTGACTATAGCTGATGTATATGCAAATTCGGGAACCGATTTCGTGGCGCGCAAAGCGGTTATGTCATATCCGTACGGCGGTTATGTTTCAAGCTCTGAGCGTAAGCTGTTCTTTCATTCAAACGACAGCGTACTGCGCCAGCGTGACGGAGGCATAATAGGAGAGTTTTCAAAGAACAGAGTTCTCGGAAAGCCGTATGTTGTTGCGGCATATAACAGCGCGTTTCCAAATTCGTATTTGGCAGAGGTACTGCCAGTTATGGCAATTTTTTCGGCAAGAAACGGCTGGACAAGTTTGAATTATGCGTTTGCTGTTGACGAACTTAAGTCTGAAAGCTTTATGAATGATGTTTACTCTATGTATAACAATCCGGTCAAGATGGCGCTTGCGTCAACAGCTGCAAGAATCTTTTATACAACGGAGGAAAGCAACAAGGTATATGAGAACAATATGCAGATGAAAGATGTTTTTTTGGGTAATTCCGACTTGAATATCACAAATGAGATGCTGCTGAGCGGAAAATACGGCGTAACGCTTTCAAATGCAAACAAAAGAAAAGACACAATAAAGTATGGCTCGAACAACGAGTATATTACAGACAAGTCGCTGTACTGGAATACTTCTGAGGGAGTGTTCAGATTTAAAAATGATTTTTGCGACGTTCTTGCAGGCGATATGCTTAAAAAGAGATCTTCGGATAATTATGATGTCGACTTGGTTGCGGCAAATGCAGTTGCGGCGTTGACATCGTGCGACGAAAACAAAATCAGTGACAGCAAAAGACTGTTGTTGACTGTGACGGGCGGCGCGACCAACAGCGGATATAAAACAGATCAGGATATGGTTGATTTCGGTAATGCGCCTGTCAAGCTTGAAACAATATTGGGGAATATTACATTAAAAATCCCGGGTTCATGGGAGGTATATGTTGTTGACGGAACGGGTAATCGGAAGTCAAAGCTTGCTGTCGATAAGCAGAGCAACGGTTATACAACATTTAAAATAAACAGCGATTATCAAAACAGTGAAACACGAGGTGTGAATTTTGAAATCGTTAAGGTTCAATAATCTATGAAAGTGAGGTATGCATGTGAGGATAATAAAAAGACTGGCTGTCGGAATATTGTGCTTTTCTTGCATGTGCGTCTGTGCATATGCGGACGATGAGGCTGTGTTTGATTTTAGCTTAGATTCAAACACGATAAAAATAAGCGGAAATATGGGGCAAATCAAATCCGGAAGCAAGGTAAATGTTAAGGTATATGAAACTCGGAATAAGGGTGCGGTAAGTAGCATATTCGTTAATACGTCCGAAGAAGCTGTAATGTATGATAACTCGTTTTATAACCTATTGCAGAGAACCGCAGATTTAGATGGAAAATACTCGTTTGATGAGTTTGTACTTGAAAAAGGGAAAAAATATGAGATAGATGTAACGGCAGATTTTTCCGGCGGCAGCGGATACAAACAGGTAGTTTATTCACCAGCGGACGGGGAAGTTGAAGAATTTATCAGATTGGTTCAAAGCGGCAGCGAAGCGGAGATTGCCGATGCAATTAAAAAAGAAAAAATTGCATATGAAACCGACAGTGCGGAAAAAGCAAATATTGGCGTAAATATGATATATGTATCTTTGTTAAGCGATAAATACATAGATAATCTTGCAAAAGTATTAAAAAATAATGTAAAAACATCTTATAATACTTACGATGAATTTAATGATTTCTTTGTTAAATCCAGTTTTCTTATATATATGTCGCAGATTGACGGGAATTCATTATTGAAATATTTGGATTATCAAAATAACGATAACAAAAAATTAACCGATAAAGAGCGTATATATGCGAAAGAAATGCTGAATTTATCGGAAATTTCAAATACGTCATCAGTTGAAAAATATAACAAAATGAACGATGGCGAGAAAATTTCTGTTTGCTCAATTTTGCAGAATATTGATTTTATGACGACGGCTGAGTTCTATGACGCATTTCACATAAGCGTTGTGTTATCAGAAATTAAAAATGCTAAGTATTGGACAGATATTACAGGTATTATTACAAGACATTCGGATATTTTACCCGGAATACGACTCGACAATAATTGTTATAACGAGAATATAAATAACAGTATAGCAAGATTGTCATCAAAATCGGTATCGGACTTTGTGACTGATGTAAATAAAATTATTGACAGTCAGCCTCAAAAGCAAGAGCAGAAGCCGCAACACGGCGGTGGCGGCGGTGGCGGCGGATACACCGGATCTGCCAATCAGAATACACTGTCACCTATCGGACAAACGGAAACAACAGGAAATGCTGATGACGGAAATAAGATGCCGTTTGTTGACATAGACAATTTTAAGTGGGCGCATAATGCAATCAAGAGGCTATACGATGACGGTATAATTAACGGAAAGGGTGAAGGTAAATTTGAACCTGAATCCAATATTACCAGAGCTGAATTTTTGAAGATGATTATGAGAGCCATGAAGATTGATATAACGGACGATTCAAGCGAAGAGCTTCCGTTTAGGGATGTAAAGGATGACTGGTACAAAGAGTATGTGAGGACTGCTTATGAACTGAATATTGTAAATGGTATTAGCGCAGAAGAATTTGGTGTTAACGAAAACATTTTAAGGCAGGATATGGCAGTGATAGCTTATAGAGCATTCAAACTGAAAAACGTTGCGTTAAAGGGCGATGAGTGCGCTTTGGAGGATTATGAACAGACGGATGATTATGCAAAAGAGGCTGTTGCGGCATTATATACTGCTGATATTATAAACGGCGATGATGCGAAAATGTTTAATCCGAAACAGAATCTAACCCGTGCCGAAGCGGCAATGGTTATATACAATATTTTGCAGTATGTGTAGTAATATACAGCTTTTGGTTGAAAGGAGTAAGACATGAAAAAGACAATATCTGTATTTATTTTGCTGGCAGTTATAATTAATTCGATATGCTTTATCGGCTATGCCGATTCCGATAATGCAGGCAAGACAAATAATGCTATGATAGATTCGGCGGTGATTGAGCTGTTATCGGATTTGGACTTAATTTCCGTAACGGACACGACTTTGCTTGACGGAGATATGACAAGGGGCGAGTTCGCAAGTATTATTTCAAAAATTTTTATGCGCGGCGGTACAGGTTCCGATAAAATTTATTTCAAAGATGTGACCGAAAGCTGTCCTTATGTAAAAAGTATTGCCGGATTGGTTGAGTGTGGGATTCTTAAAGGAGATTCCGACGGTTTATTTTACCCGTACAATAGTATCAGCAAAGATGAATGCGCAAAAATGTTGGTGTCTGCATTAAACAGAGATATATATAAGGACGATCCAGATGCATATCCCGGCAAGTATATTGCAGACGCTGTCAGACTTGGATTGTTTGACGGAGTTCAGGCAGCGTCCGGCAAGCTAAGCTTAAGCGATGGCTATAATGTGATTTATAATTTATTGGATGTCAGCCCCGTAGTTTTTGAAGGCAAGGATTTGGTTGTTTCTGAAGGAAACGTGATGAGTGAGTATCTGAATGTGTATGAGTATTCGGGCGTCATAACTGATAATGGAAAAACGGGGCTGCTTGGCAAAACGGAAGTCAGAGAAAATGAAATTCGTGTTGATGATAATGACGGATACATGAAATTTGTTTTGAATGACGAGAGCAAAAAGGAATATATAGGCTATAGTGTTGATGTATACTATGAGTATGATCGAAAAAGAGGAGAAAACACCGCTGTTTCAATTATTCCGACGTCAAAAAACAAAACACAGATAATAGACGGACCTGATGATCTGTATTATGACGGAGATTATATTCTTTGGAGCGAAAGGGTTTCGGAGGACGAATTAAACACAGAAACAAAGGATAAAAAAATTAAAGTCAACAGTGACCTTATCATAATCCTTAACGGATGCTTTAACGGAGAAACGTCTGAGGTACTTGAAAAAATAAATGACGCCAATGCAGGAATCTATAATGTGGAAAAGATGATCTCGTTGAGCAACGATGGCGATTCTGTGCCGGAGATACTGTTTGTTGATATGTACTTTAATATGGTAGGCGGAATTATCAACACAAGCGAGGAATTTATTGTAGATAAGTACAATGGAGGCTTGTTTGATTTAGGGTCTAATTATAAAGATGTCAAGATAAATTATTATGACAAAGACATGAATCTTACAAATTTTAACGCAATTGCTCAAAATGACGTTTTGTCGATTAAGGAATATAAAGTTGCAGGTGTTCCCTATGCTGATGTATATATTTCCTCGAATAATATCATAGGCACGTTTTCTGCCCGAAACAAGGAAAAGAATACATATGCCGTTGCGGGAAAAATTTTTAATGCAGCTAATGATGCTAAAACAAAGCTTGAAAATTTAAAACTTGGGGAAGACGTAGTAATTTATCTTGATTATAAAGGGAAAATTGCGGGCGCAAATCGTTCTGAAAGCGGAAATGTTTTAACGGGATTTGTAATTAGTATGTCCACAGACATTCCGTTCGGCACTGTGGAAGACAATATGAAGATGAGAATTTATCGTTCGGACTTGAGCCTATCAAATTGGGCTGTTGATGAGTATGTTGCCGGTGCGCTGAGGATAGACGGAAAAAAGGTAGACGATGATACGCTTAACAAAATCCAGAACAGAGAAATTCTGTACGGCAAAATGATAAATTTCAAGCTTGATAAAAGCGGAAGAATTTCAAATATATATACAATGGGAAGCTTTGATGATGAAAATGCATCGTTAAGAGCACCGTTCGGTTTTAGTGATGAACCTGTTAAAATGGTGTATAAAATGGACGGCAATGTATTCTATGAAAACGGAACCCTGAATGCTATGTCCATTCAGTCAAAAAATGTGATAGGTGTTCCCGATAACAGTGTTAAATCGGAAAGAGAAAGATATTGTTCGACTCTTAAGTTTGAGAATGTTGACATACTGAGCGGACTGTCTTATCAGGTTGTTGGCGTCATATACTCCGAAAACGGAGTGGGAACCGAGCTTGTTGTTGTATACCAAAACAGCGGCACAACAATGTCGGAACTCAAAGACTACGGCGCACGTTATCAGAGAGTGGCAATAGTCAAAGAAATTGTGACAGGACTGAATGAGGATGGGGAAATACGTGAGCAGCTGATAGGTATGATGAATGAGGCAACAGTAACGTTGACAAGTGCGGAGCGTACCTTTGTGGACGAAAACAAAAATCCCATAGAGCTTCATGTCGGAGACATGGTGATGGTTTCTTATAACCCTATGAATGAGATCAGCGCAGTAAGAAGGCTGTATGACGCAAAGAATGACGCTTATGGTGATATATCAAAGAATATGGCATATCAAGCAGAAAGAATGCTCATAGGGAATGTATATATGACCGCTCCGATAGGGAACTATTCAGGTGCATTTTTAGTGTCTGAGAAAGATTCGGAAATATCTTTGGAAAACTGTCAGGCATTCTCTCTGCAGCATAGTATGATGAGAAAGTATCTGCTTGACACAACAGGCAGAGAACCAAAGCTCCGCCGAGCTTACGGATGGGATATTATACCTTATAAAAATTCTCAAGGAAACGGAGGCGGCTGTTCAAAAGTTGTAATATATATTAATAACTCTACACCTCAGATTTTGTTAATCCTCAAATGACAGTTTATATAAGGAAGGATGTTTATATGAGTTATTATAAAAAATGTTTGTTTGACGTTTTAAGTATAGTGATGGCGTTAATATGCGCCATCACTTTTACAAGGATTGACGTAAATTCAGAAGGAAACGAAAAGCGCACTTGGTGCATACCGCAATTTGATTATGCAGACATAGGAAACGGCGAGATAGAAATAACCGGAATGGGGGAGATAAGTGCACACAAAATCATTATACCTCAAACCATTGACGGAAAAACTGTGACAAAAATAAAAAACGTTTACACAAACAAGTGTCATACGATAAATACAGTTGTGCTCCCAGATACGGTGGCGGAAATAGAGGATATGGCTTTCAGAAATTATATGTCAACGGCAACGGTTGTTTTTCCTTCGAATCTGGAAAGAGTGGGTTCAAATGCGTTTACAAGCAGCAATCCAAGTTATAACGCGCTCAGCCTGACAGATAAGCTGCCTATGAGTATCAGTGAATTGGGCGACAGAGCCTTTTATGCAACAAACCTAAAGAATGTTGAATTTGGTTCAAGGCTTAAAAACATAGCAAAGGAGTCTTTCTTGAACTGTTATCGGCTTGAAAAAATAAAAATCAATGACGGAGTTGATTATATTTCCGAAAAGGCGTTTGAAAATACCAAAGTGCTCTCGGAGGTAACTGTCCTCGATAATGATGTTTCAATAGCAAATGATGCCTTTGATATAAATGAGAAAGATATGATCGGAACGGTTTTTGAAGGCAGAGAAAACGAGGTCGTATTCAAAGCGTTAAAGGGTTCGTCGACGGAAAAATATGTGAATGAAAAAATCAGCCTTGGTGAGAATTACAGATTTGAGCCCATTGACTACAGCTATAGGCTGATAGATGACGAAACCATAGCCGTAACGGGAACTTCTCTTACGGGTGAAATTGCAGTGCCGCAAAAGATAGATAATTACAAAGTAGTTTTGATAGATGACGGCGCGATAGGACAATCGGTAACAAAGGTCAGTGTTTATGAAGATATAAAAGTAAGCAAGAATGCCTTTGTAAATGCAAATACAAAACTTGATGTATTAGAACCGCCAAAAACGGATTTGACTATGGAAATAGGAAAAACTGCGACAAATACGTCGACGGATAAAATTTTCGGGATAGGTCATCCTTTGCTTTCGGAATATTCAAACGGCAGATTGCTGCTTGATATAAACGGAAACGAAAATACGTCATTTTATGAAAATTCCGAGTGGGACACCTTTCCGCTTATTCGGCTCGGTGCAATGGAGGCAAACCTGTTTGACTGGAAGACCTCAATAGGAAACTATAACGATCGACCGATTACCATGATATCGAGGGACGGATATTATGACAAAATTCATACCGGACTTGACGATATCGTAAACGGATTTACAAAGGTTGATAAAAACGCTGCGTTTTCGTATACGGTGAATTTATGGAGCGGATACCGCGATATTGCCAATATGGCGGAATATCTTGTGGGTGACGGAAAGTTTAATATAAACGGCGGAGAGAACTGGGCAGAACGAAGAAAGGCAAACGGAGTTGAAGACCCGGTAAATATTGTTGTGTGGGAGCTTGGCAACGAAGTCGATTTAAAGGTAAGCGGAAAAAGTGACGATGCCAGTCCGTATGACGCGTGCAGATTAAACTTGCTTTCCGCGGATGAGTATGCCGAAAAATGCTTGAGTGCAATAAAGGCAATTTTGTCTGTTGATGATAAGGCGGTGTTTGCCGTACATGATGTGACCTCTTATGTGAACGGCGGAAAAAGCGAAAACGGAGCGGAGCATAAGTGGAGAGCCGCCGTTTTTGAAAAATTAAAGCCGTACATGAGCCATATTAAGTATTTGTCCATGCACAGATACTATAACAACGCTGAGGCGTCAAATAATATCAGCACGATAGTTGACTGTCATATAACAAATACGATTGAAGACCTTGACAGAATCTTGGGTGAGGGGCACGGAATAAAGATATATTTTTCGGAGCAGTCGTTCCATTATGTGGCAGGCAGCAATCTAAACAACGGAGCACAGGATATATACGATATGGAAACGGTTTTAAACCTGTCGGATTTTTATAATCGGGTTTTGCCGCGGAGCGAAGTCGGCGCGGCGTCATTCTTTTCATCGGCGTTTTCGATGTCGGATAAGTGGCAGTGGGCGGCATACTATGACATAAACGGCGAAACAAAGCCGGGCGCGACAATAGACCTGATGCGGCTTTATAAAAAATACGGAATCGGCAGCGTTTTGCCGGTAACGCTGAAAAATAAGTCCGAATCATATTTTGACATAGGACTTAAATCTCAGGTGTCTGCTGCGGCGGTAAAAACGGCAGACGGCGTAAATGTGTTTTTGACCAATCTGAGCGATACCGACAGTTATAATATTTGCCTGCCGAGTACAAAATCATATTCGTTGCTCAAAGAACACATATTGGTGGGAAAAACATTAAAGTCGGCAAACTATAAAAACAAGAATGAAATTTCTCTGAAGGATAGCTCGTTCGGACCTTCAAAAAGGATTATAAAGTATCGTGTCCCTCCTGCAAGTGTTGTTGTTTTGGAGTTAAAAGAAAACAGTGGTGGGTTCTTTTTGCCAGCGGTCGAGGTTTTAACGGAGAAAAATGAGGAAGTAAAATCAATGTCCGATCTATCCGATCAAGATAAACTTTTTCTGAAGCTTAATGCTGGCGAGTATACCGGAGAGAATAAAAATGTTTTGGTTTTTCTTGCAAAATACAAGGACGAAGTATTAACAGAATTAAGCTCAATAAAATTGACTGCCGATATGATAAAGAACGGATACAGTGGAACATATGACGTATCAAAACAAAATATGTTTGACCGTATCGGAATATTTGTAATAAACGAGGAAAATTTGGCTCCTTTTACGGAAAAATACGAAATAAAGTGATTTAGGGAAGTGATAGTAAGATGAAGCAAAATAATGTGTTTAAAAAAGCTAAATGGATAGCATGTGAGGAGCATGGTGAAGGTCAATATGTAAACGGATTTCGTAATAAAACCGAGTGTGGAATTTTATTCAGGACCTTTAAAATAAATAAAATTAAACGGGCTGAACTCAGATACTCTATACTCGGATTTGGCGATATATATGTTAACGGCAAGTCCGTTCGCGGAATAAAAACATCCGTTTTATGGTCAGATTTTCATACTCCTCGATTTGCCGAGTATAAATATCCAACATCCGGTGAGGGAAATCATACATATTATTATAAAAAAATCGATATAACCGAATTTATGACAGACGGTGAAAACAGCTTATCGATATGGCTAGGCAACGGCTGGTATCACCAAATTTGTAGACAAAATGAAGGCTTAATAGATTACGGGATACCGAAAGTTAAAGCCGAAATAACATTAGAAGATAACGAGGGTAATATAACGATTGTTGCAACGAACAACAAATTCGGGCGGCTCAAAAGCCCGGTTGTTTTTAATAATATTTATTTCGGCGAAGAGTATGATAGTCGTATTCCACTGTTATTATCAGCTAAAACAGGCGAAACGGCGTACGAGGAAGATGATTTTATATCCGATGCAAAAGAGGAAGACTGTCCGTTGGATAAAGAAGTAAAGCAAATCAGACCAAAGCTTGTTTTTAATAAAGGTAGCAAGTTTTTTTATGATATGGGTGAAAATTCATCGGGTGTTGTATCGTTCTCGACAAACGCAAAGGAAGGCGCTCGGATTACACTTGAGTATGCGGAAGAAATGACGGCGGATGGGCTTGATATAGATAAAATGACTATTTGGGGCGGAGTTGAACAAAAGGACATATATATTGCAAACGGAAAAGACAAACAGCGATATAAAACACAATTCTGCATACATGGATTTAGATATTTTTCCGTTGATTATCCGACGGAAGATATAATGTGTCATATCATACATACTGATTTAGAAGAAAAGGGCGATCTTAAAACCTCGTCAGATACTATAAATAAATTGTTTGATTGCTTTAAACGGTCATTCTTGGCAAATTGTCATAATGGTGTAATATCGGATTGCCCTCATCGAGAGAGACTAGGATATACAGGGGATGGCTCACTTGTTGCCGATGCGGCTATGTGCGTTTGGAATGTGGAAAAGCTGTATGCAAAGTGGCTTAGAGATATTGCTGACGGGCAATGCAAAAAAACAGGTCATATTAAGAATACCGCACCGTTTTACGGCGGTGCCGGCAGCGCGATAAGCTGGGGCGGAGCGATTGTGCTTGTGCCGTGGCAGATGTATATTCATTACGGAAAAAAGGAATATCTCGAAAGCTATTATGACAACATGGTGCGATTTGCCGATTATATAATCGGCAGACTTGACGGATATGTGTACAGAAAAACAGACGAGATGACATACCTCGGTGATTGGTTTCCGCCGAAAAATGATGTGGCAGATCCTGACTTTATCAACAGCTGTATGGTTATCTATGTGTTTGACGTCCTGAGTGCGGTGTGCAGGACGCTGAACAAGGACTTTGACTTGTATAAAAACACACAGGAAAAAATCAGAGCGGCACTGCGTGAAATTTATTTTTGCGGTGATGAGCTTGTCCAAAAGGATAAGGGAGCAATGCTTATGGCATATACGGCAGGCTTGGTGTCCGCGAATGCTCTTGGCGAATATATAAAGACATATGCCGCGCGTCCGCTTGATACCGGAATAATCACAACGCCGTTTTTGTTTAAATATCTGATTGAGAGCGGAAATGCGGATATAGCCGTGGATATGCTTGAAAGGACGGAATATCCGTCGTTCGGATATATGCTTGAGAACAATGCAACGGGACTGTGGGAAACCTTTGAGGGACAGGCGTCGCATAATCATCATATGTACGGAGCATTTTTCGGTGAGCTTTTCAAGGGTCTTGCCGGAATCGTTCCAACGGAGGCGGGTTATAAAAGCTTTGAGGTAAGACCGGCATACTGCAAAAATCTGACGGAGCTTTGCTGCCGCATACCTGTGCCGTACGGAATAATAGAGGTAAGCTATAACAAAGACGAAATCATAATAGACGTGCCGGCAGAGTGTAAATGTAAATACAAGAACCTGACGCTGACAGGCGGAAGGCATAGGTTTGAAAGGAGCATGGTATAGATGATAAACGGATACAGAGTAAGGGCGTATGGTAAGGATGAAGATGTGATAAAGTGCAGAGTATCCAAGGAACCCTTTAACAGAGTGTTCAGAGGAAAGCAGCGCAGCAGTGACCAGGCGGAGGACGCGTATTTTGTAAATCTTGCCTATGATAAGCCGACCGTGGTAGAGATAATTCCGGATTGCAAAGAGATAAAGAGCGTAGAAATAAAGCCGAAACAGTTCGGTATAAGCCATACGGTGAAGGACGGAAAGATAATATTCAGCCTGGACAGGGCAATGAACTTTACCGTTGAAGTAAACGGTATTCATAATATGCTGCACTTTTTTGCAACAAAAATGAAACCGTACGAAAAAAAGGAAAACGATATATACTTCGGTCCGGGAGTACACTATGCCGGATTTATAAATCCAAAAAGCGGACAGAATGTGTATATACACCCAAAGGCATATGTGTACGGTGCAATCTTTATATACAAAGCGGATAATGTCAGGGTTTACGGCGGCGGCGTAATCGACAGTTCATTATACGCAAGAGGCGAGGCGGCAGAGCTGACGGAGGAAAACGGCTTGATTGCAAAGGGAATACTTGACCTTGGACTAAGCCAAAAAGTGGTAAATTACGCCGGAAACTTTGTTGCGTACGAGTGTAAAAATCTTACGGTTAAAGACGTCATATTTACGGATTCGATGTTTTGGTCGTTTATAACAAGAAACCACTGTAAAAACGTTGTGATTGATAATGTAAAGCTTGTCGGACAATGGCGTTATAACAGTGACGGCTTTGATATATGCTCATCAAGCAATGTTGAACTTAAGAATTGCTTTATAAGATCGTTTGACGATTGCATCGTGGTGCGCGGTGCCGTTTTGGAGGGTGAAACCGAGGACAGCCGAAATATCAGAATCGAAAACAACGTTACATGGTGCGACTGGGGCAACAACCTTGAAATCTGGCAGGGAGAGGTTCCGAATACGATAAAGAACGTTGAATGGAAGAATAACTACCTGATTAAAATGTGTATGATAGGAATCAGTGTTCAGACATGGTACGGCAGTAATCGTACAAGAATAAAAAATATAAGCTATCAGGACATTTATGCCGATAATACGGGCGAAACGCTGATACCTATATTCCAGGGCGAAGATGATGAGGAATACAGCGTAAAAGGTCATGAGGACTTCAAACCGACAATCCTTACCATAAACGAGAAAATGATAGGCAAGCGCGGAAAGTATCAAAAACAGATTGACGTTGAGGACTATTCCGATTACGACCTTAAATATTCCGATATAGAGGCAAATAACGTTTATTGCGACGGTGGTGCTCTGGATGAGGATATATATTCGTATGCAAAATGCAAAACTTTAAAAGTGGAAAACGTAAGACTCAAAAATGTTAAGTATGACAAGCTTAAGATAAATATACCGGTAAGAAACTTGAATATAGAGGAATGTGAAAATGAATAAATTATGGTACACATCGGAGGCAAGACGTTGGGAAGAAGCGCTGCCTGTCGGCAACGGACGTATAGGTGCCATGGTGTTCTCCGGGACAAATACGGATAAAATCTCGGTAAATGAAGATACCCTGTGGAGCGGTGCGCCCGGAGTTGATAAAGTAAAGCAGACGGATAAAAAATGGCTTGACGGAGTAAAAAAGCTTGTAGCGGACGGAGAGTATGTCAAGGCTCAGAGCGAAGTCGAAGACGAAATACTTCATTATGTCAGTCAGGTCTATCTGCCGTGGGGAGAAATATACATATCAAAGCGTAATATTGACAGCAGCGTTTTTGACTATAAAAGAGAGCTGACGCTGAGCAGCGGAATCGTCGGATCGGAGTATCTTACAAACGGATATACCTTTAAGAAGAACGTATATGTCAAGGAAAATATGCAGCCGTGTAAAATCAAGTTTACTCAGGAAGTGTTTACATCATTTGCGGATGATGTCCTTGTAATACATATGCAGTCGGAGGGTGCCGAAAGACTCGATATGCAGATAGGCGTTGCACCCGCTCTTGAATCAAAGGTGACTTCAAAAGGTAACACCGTTGAGGTGTGCGGCAGATGTCCGACAAACAGCAATGTAATAGGCGAGGACGAGGGCGGCTTTGTATATGATGACGGAGAGAGTGTTAGGTTCTGCGCAAAAATGACGGCTGTCGCGGACAGCGTCATAAGCTCCGGCGGATTTCTGCGCATAAAGGGTGCAGAGGCAACGATTATTTTTTCAATAGCAACAAGCTATAACGGTTCGCGGAATATGCCCGTATCAAACGGCAGGGATTGTGCGGCAATATGCCAAAAAAAGCTTGAAAACGCCTTGACATATTCGTATGCAAGCCTAAAGGAAAGGCATATTAAGGCGTTTGAAAAAGAATACGGTGAAACGGAGTTTTGCCTCGATACGGCGGAAAACACTGAGCCGACAGATATTCTTTTGCAAAAAGTCAAGAACGGCGAGAACATAAACGAGGTAACGGAACTGTTGTTCAACTACGGCAGATATCTGCTCCTGTGCTCATCGCGCAAGGGTACACAGCCTGCCAATCTGCAGGGAATATGGAACAACAGCATTATGCCTGTGTGGAAAAGCAACTATACCGTCAATATAAATACCGAAATGAATTATTGGGGAGCGGAGGCGGCAGGACTTGGCGACTGCCATGTCGCGCTTGCCGATATGCTTTTGGATTCTCTGGAAAACGGAAGAGAAACAGCAAGGCGCGTTTTCTGTGCCGAGGGATGGTGTATGTGCCATAACACCGACCTGTGGCGCTTTACAAATCCGTCCGGAGACGGTGCAAGAAGTGCGTTTTGGCCGCTTGGCGGTGCGTGGCTTTCAAGGCACATATGGGAGCACTATGAGTATACAAACAATATTGAATTTTTGAAGAAATATTTCTGTATTCTCAAAGAATCCGCCGAGTTTATCGAAAGTATTTTCTATGAAGAAAACGGAAAGATGCGCCCGTACATGGGCACTTCCCCGGAAAACGCCTTCCTGGCGGACGGAAAAATTGCCGTAATCGCAAAATATACCGCGATGGATTTGTCAATCGCACGCGATGTTATGCTTAATACAGCCAAGGCGTGTGAGGTACTGGGACTTGATTCCGCAAAGTACAAAAACTATGCCGAAAGGATTCAGCCTTTAAAAATCGGTTCGGACGGACGGCTGCTTGAGTGGAACGAGGAGCTGCCCGAGGCGGAACCGGGACACAGACATCTGTCGCATCTGTATGGCGTGTATCCGTCGGACTTGATAAAGCAGGGAACGCCTGAATACGATGCGGCAAAGAAATCCCTGGAATACAGACTGGCAAACGGCGGCGGTCATACCGGCTGGAGCAGTGCATGGAATATCAATGTGGCGGCACGCTTCGGGAACGGAGAAAAGGCGTATGAGTTTATAAAAACGCTGATAAAGTGCCAGCTTATGAACAATCTGTTCGATATGCATCCGTTCAGCTTTCATTCCGTGTTCCAGATAGACGGAAACCTTGGATTTATGTCCGGAATATGTGAAATGCTTGCCTATGCGGATAAAGATAAGGTTGTTCTTCTTCCGGCTGTTCCCGATGAATGGAAATGCGGCAGCGTCAAGGGACTTTGCCTTAAAGGCGGAAGAAAGCTTGATATAAAATGGGACGGCGGCAGAATCATATCGTACAGGATCTATGACGCTAAAAGCGGAAAAACAATAAGCAACGTAAAAACAGAAAGTCCCCGTTTTGCCTTGTAATTCGGGAGGTGCGCAGACTGTTGCAGATTTTTCAACTTGTATATTAAAAGTCTATGTGCTATAATCAAAATACAAAAAAATTATATAAAAATTGGAGGAATTGATATGAAACGAATTATGCCCGGAAAAAAATTATTTATATTTGGATTTTTGTTTGTCATTTGTTTGACTTGCATTTGTGCCGCGCCCATGTCGGGGTATTGTGCAAATGCAGGTGGGTATACCGAACAATTTAGAGATGAAACATATGTATACGGTATTCCTAACGGTAAGGAACTTGGCGATACTGTTAGTATTATTGAGTATTTGCCGACAACAATAACCGGTAATAAGCTTGAGATCCCCGGTACGGTTGAGCATGACGGAAAAACATATACCGTTGTCGGAATCGTTGGTACCGATTGGAATAAAAATACATTTAAAAATGTTACGGGACTTACGGCATCCTCTGTTGAAGTTGTTATTCCGAATACAGTGACAGAATTGCATGACTATGTTTTTGCTTTTGCCAAATGGCTTAAGAAAGTAACATTTGCCGACGGTTCTCAGCTGAAAAAGGTGTATTCTCAGGTGTTTCAGGGAACGAATATTACAGAGGTGACATTCCCGGATTCTCTTGAAAGTTTTGGAAATCATGTTTTTAATGGTGCAGGATCGCTTAAAAATATTTATCTCGGAGCAAACTTTAAGACAATAGAAACGCTTTCGTTTAATAGTGTACCGACAACTTTAACGATTCATATCCCCGCTGTCGCGCCTATGCTTACCAATGAGAATTCAACTGTTAAAGTTGCTCGTGAAAACATAAGCGACAAGCTCAGCGTATACGGTGATTATAACGGTGTAAAGTATGAGCAGATAAGAGGAACGGAAAATGTATCCGCTATATCTATAACTGATTTTAATAAGGCGACAAGAAAAGAAATATATTGGCCCATCTATCAAAAAGAACGTACCGACGGAAAAGCGCCGGAATCAAATGAAGATACCGTTTTTGAAATCCCGTCAAAGGTTACGCTTGCCAATAATGCCGAGTATACTGTAACCAAAATTGAGGGTTATAAATATCCGGATAAAGACGATATTTCACAAATGGCAGGAAAGGGATTTTATGATTACAGAGCGAAAATAAACAAGGTTGTTTTGCCGGAAACGGTGACAGAGATAGGTGAATGTGCATTTTATGGATTTGGCAATATACCGAGTGTGTCGGATTTCCGCATAAATCTGCCGCGCGATTTGAATAAAATGGGTGAAAGAGCTTTCCAGGCGTGCAATTATTTAAAAACAATCAATATTCCGGGAACGCTTAAAGAAATTCCGATGGCAGCATTTGCGGATTGCAGTTATATGAAAGAGATAGTTATAGGAAAAGGCGTTACAACTATCGCCGTTGCTGCATTCCAGAACTGTGGAAGTAAAGCGGCAGAAGTATCTTCTACAAGAGAAAGCCATTATGTATCTGTTTTGGTACCGGATACGGTCACAACTGCTAACTGGGGCAGTGCATTTAGAAATGTAACGGATAATACCATGTTCTATACAAACTCCGAGAGTACTAAGACCGGTATCCAAAGTGCTTTAACAAACGCAAGTGTTAAAGTGGTAAGCAACTACGGAAAAAGCCTTAAGCTTTTGAGCATAGGCAACAGCTTTAGCAGAAACACAATGGAAAATCTTTATCATATAGCATTGGATCAAGGCTTCACAGATATAGAATTGGGATACTTCTATTATCCGGGTGCGTCTATCACAAGACACTGGAAAATGGCAACAAATGACAGTAATTTGAAAACTGCGGAAAAAGCGGTAACTGAGCTTACAAACTATCATTACTTCAGATGGGAAAACAACGGCTGGTATGATTATTCCATGTCGGAGGAAGAGGCACAAGCTTGGATTACGGACAGCGAGAACGCCGCAGTAAAACCGTCCGATATATTTGAATATGGAATAAAAGATAAGGCGTGGGATATAATTGACTTGCAGCTGAGCTCTATAGAGGCGGACGGCACTGTATTAGGTAAGCTTGATGAGTTGCTGGCTATAGTTGATGGGCTTAAAAATGCGGATACCAAGTACGGCTGCTTGCAGACTTGGGCATTTTCGGAAGACAGCACACATGGTCAGTATTTGATACAGTATAAAGATGAAGGCTTGACGCCGATTGACCAGTACAACGATATAATCACAAACAGTAATAAAATTTTGAATGATTATAAGGACAAAATAACATACTTTATTCCGGCCGGTACGGCGGTACAGAATATGCGCACAACATATGTCGGTGATAAACTCAGCGATGACGGTTATCATATGAATATGCTGGGCAGCTATATCTCATCAATGACATTGCTGAAGGAATTGACAGATGCAATATTGGACGATGTTACTTATATAGCCGATACAGAAAAGCTGTCCGCTGCTGAACTGCCATTGGCTAAGTGGGCGGCAAACAGTGCTATGACAAATAAGCTTGCAATAACAGAGGCACCTTTCGAAGATCAGTACAAGGTAATCTATACCAAGGACGGTGATAACGCAACGATAAATGTTAAGTCGCGTGCATACTCAAAGCCTGTTGCCATAAAAGCAGAGTACAATAACGGTACACTGCGGGCGGCAAATATTACTGCTTTAAAATACGGAGAGGATTCAACCGTAACAGGTTTAAACGGCAACGGAACAAAGCTCTTTATATGGGATTTGGCAAACGGAATGAAGCCTTTATATGACGCGCAGTGATAAATGTAAAATATCGTGGAAATGAAAAATTGTTGATATATCCAAAACAATAGATTGCCGAAAGCTTGCTCGTTTCGGCAATCTGAAATTAGGGGGCATAGCGTCCCCTAATTTCTTTTTATAACACATAAACAGGAGGCAAATATGAAAAAAATAACCTTTGGGACACCGGAAAAAATTGTGCCGTCAATATTTTGCAAAGACTTAAGCTATAACGAGAGTGGTATAGTCTATGATTGTGATAAGCTGAAATTTAAGGTTACACCGAGGGGGTGCGTTTTAGAGTTCCCTCTGGAATATGACGAGCAGGTATATGGCTTTGGACTTCAGCTGAACGGATTTAACCATAAGGGACACAGGTTGTCGCTCAGGACAAATTCCGATCCCGTCACATATACTGGTGATTCTCATGCTCCGGTGCCTTTTTTTGTTACCACAAAAGGCTACGGAATGTATTTTGATACCGCCAGATACCTTGAAGCATATTGCGGATACAGCAAAACAAGAAAAAGGAAAAGCGGAGGAAGAAGAAAGGTTGGCTTAAACACAGACGAGCTTTACGGTGACAGCAGCAAGGGTGATGAAACCGTAATGATGGTTGAGATACCGGCGGCAAAGGGTATAGATATATATATTTTCGAAGGCGACACTATTTTGGACATAGTATCACAGTATAATATGTTCTCCGGCGGAGGCTGCGATGTTCCCGAATGGGGACTCGGTGTTTTATACCGAGCGTACGCGGAATATGACCAAAAAAAGATAACAGAGCTTGCGAAGTATTTTAAAGAAAACGATTTTAAGGTTGATATAATCGGACTCGAACCGGGCTGGCAGTCAAACAGCTATTCGTGCTCATATGTTTGGGATGAGGAAAGATTCCCGGAGCCCGATAAGCTCATTAAACAGCTTAAAGGACAAGGCTTTCATATAAACCTTTGGGAACACGCTTTTGTTGACGCATCCTCACCGATTTATGATAAGATGCTACCGTACAGCGGAAACTTTGAGGTGTGGAAAGGACTTGTGCCTGACTTTGCGACGCAAGAGGCAAGAGATATATTTGCTCGGTATCACAAAGACAAGCTTATTGATTTGGGCATAGACGGCTTTAAACTTGATGAGTGTGACAGCAGTGATTATACGAATCACTGGAGTTTTCCGAACTGTGCGGAGTTCCCGTCCGGTATGGACGGAGAACAATATCATCAGATGTTCGGAATCCTATATATGCAGACCATACTTAAAAGCCTTGGCAATACAAAGACCTTGTCGGAGGTAAGAAACGCAGGTGCGCTGTCTGCGTCATATCCGTTTGCTTTATACAGTGATCTGTATGACCACAGAGATTTTATCAGAGGAGTTGTAAACTCAGGATTTTCCGGAATATTGTGGACGCCGGAGGTTCGCACCGCCAAGAGTAAAGATGAGCTTTTAAGACGAATTCAAACGACGGTTTTCTCGGCTCAGTGCGTGATAAACGCATGGAACTATCCCGATGTTCCGTGGAAAGAGCTTGATTGCGAGGAGGAAGTAAAAGAACTTTTCAAACTTCGCAAGTCATTGGTTCCGATGCTGAAAAAAGCATTTGAGGAATACAAAAGCACAGGTAAACCGCCTGTCAGAGCACTGGTCGCGGATTATACAGATGATTCGGAAACGTATTTGATTGATGATGAATATGTATTTTGCGACAGCTTGATAGTTGCGCCGCTGTCGTATGACAGCGATGAAAGAGAAGTATACCTGCCGGCGGGACAATGGAGGGATTTTTGGACGAAGAAATCCGTAAAAAGCGGAAGATTCACAGTAAAAACCAAAAACATTCCCGTCTATGAAAAACTTTAAGGAGGAGCAATAATGAACGACTATATTTTCAATGATGCTGAAAAATATATTCAAATAAATAAAACAGATTTACCAACCCCGTGGATAAATTATATATCAAACGGACATATGCATGGTTTTGTATCGCATGTCGGCGGAGGAACGCTTTGGCTTGAAAATCCTGCCAGATACAAGCTAACAAGGTACAGAAGCTTTAATATGCCGATAGATTCTCCGGGATTTTATATATACATTCGTGAAAAAGACGGTACAATCTGGTCGCCAACGTTCAGACCCGCTGAAGAGAAGCTGAATGACTATCATGCAGAGCATATGCCGGGCAAAAGCAGATTTGTTGCCGAAAAAAACGGCACAAAGGCAACTCTCACATTATATATTGCGCCCGATTATGATATTTGCGTTTGGGATTTGAGCATTATAAACAATGATACTGATAAGGAATTTGACGTATTTGCATATATGGAGCTTTCACAGCAAAAAATTCTGGATGAATTTATGAATGAATATTACTGGCGGCATATGCACAAAACATGGTTTGATAACTCAAATGAAATTTTATTTTATTTAAATCATCGCGAAGATAAAATTGAACCGCAAAAAATTCCATTGGTATATTTTTCGAGTGACAGAAAAGTTGAGAGTTACAGTGGTGACCGAGATGCATTTATGGGAAATTATCGCTTTGAAAATAATCCTTTGGCGGTAGAAAACGGCACTTGCACCAATGATGAAATCAATTCGGGAGAAGCATGCTGTGCACTTCACATAAAGCTTTCCTGCAAAAAGGGAATGTCGGAAAATGCAGCGTTTTTTATAGGTGCGGAGCAGGGAGGAATTACTGACTTTGAAAATGCAAAGAAAAAAGCGACAAACGCTGTAAATAATTTGAGAAATTCTGAAAACAAAGTAAAACAGGAGGAAAAACTGGATTTATTCTGGAATGATTTTTTGAGTAAATTTGAATGCCGAATTCCTGACGAAAATGCCATGAGGCAGATTAATATATGGGGACCTGTTGCGTCCGTGCACACGGCAAGATATTCAAGATGCATAAATGTAAATGCGCCCGGAACAAGAACTCTCGGTTACAGAGATACCTGTCAGGATATGTTTGCGATGACATACAGAGATGCAAAAATGTGTGAGGACAGACTTCTGTATCTTTTAAGTAAACAATATAAAGCAGGAAATGCCATTCACTGCGAGGGCGATAACAAAAATTGTCTTCCGGATTTCAAAGTGCGCTGTGATGATCATTTGTGGCCGTCAATGCTTGCATATTATCTGATTTGCGAAACAGGTGATATTGATATATTGAATAAAAAGGTATGCTATCTTGCGAACGATCACATGAGCGAAGGTGAGCAAGCAACTGTGTGGGAGCACCTTTTGGCTGCTGTTGAATTTACGCAGAATAACCTTGGAGCGCACGGACTTCCGCTTACCTTTAACGGCGACTGGAATGATATTATACACAAGTTTTCAGAAAATGGTTTGGGTGAATCTGTATTTACAGGTCAGCAGTATGCATATGTTCTCAGACTTTTGTTGGAATTGGCTAAACATATCGGTGATCACAAATCTGAAGAAAAACTAAATTCATATCTTGAGATGCAGCAGAACAGTATACTGAAAAATGCATGGAACGGCAAGTGGTGGTATAGATGCTTTGATGATGACGGCAATCCTATAGGCAGCGAAGATGATGAGTTTGGTAAGATATGGATAAATTCTCAGACGTGGTCTGTTATAGGTAATTTAGGCACATATGACATGCAGCGGAAAACCATGGACGAAGTCAATAAAAGACTTGATACCGGTGTAGGGTTAATGAAATTATCTCCGGGATTTGAAACATGGCCAAAAGTTAAAGAACCGTTTAGCGGTTATAATCCGGGTACCGGTGAAAACGGTGCGGTTTTCTGTCATGCTCATACATGGGCTGTTGTTGCAGAAGCTATGCTGGGCAATGCGGAGCTCGCATGGAAGTACTATAATGATTTAGTACCGCATAACGCACTGAACAAGGTTGGCCTGGAGTGTTATAAATCCGAGCCGTATACATGGTGCAGCAATATCGTAGGTTATCCAAACAACAAACATGGATGGGGAAATATTTCTCATATTTCAGGTACGGTTACTTGGATGAATGTGGCTGCTACACAGTATTTGCTTGGTGTTCGTCCGGTTCTTGGCGGGATTGTTTTGGATCCGTGTATTCCCGGCGAATGGGACGGATATAAGGTGAAAAGGCTTTTCAGAGGATGTACTCTGAATATATCTTTTGAAAACCCCGAACATATTGAAAAGGGTGTAAAATATATAGAATACAATGGCAAAAGGTTTGACGGAAATTTTATAGATGCGAGTCAGCTTAAAGATAAAAAAGAACTCGATATTCTTGTTATTATGGGTAAATAGATAAGGAGTATTCAAGTGAAAAAAACAGAATTGATTGCAAAACATAATGCTTTGACAGCAAAGAAAAATATAATTAACGATAGCTGGTACAACGGAATTTTTGACCGATACGAAAATCCTGTTCTCACCAATGAGCATATTCCGCTTGAGTGGAGATACGATTTAAATGAAGAAACAAATCCATATCTTTTGGAGCGCATCGGTGTGAATGCTGTGTTCAATTCAGGTGCGATATATTTGGATGGCAAATATGTTCTTGTTGCCCGTGTTGAGGGTTACGACAGGAAATCTTTTTTCGCTGTTGCCCGTTCCGACAACGGAGTTGACAATTTTGTGTTTGACAAATATCCCGTAAGACTTCCAAAGTATGGCGAGGACGACACGAATGTGTATGATATGAGGCTTACACAGCACGAGGACGGCTGGATTTACGGTTTGTTCTGCTCGGAAAGAAAGGACAAAGCTGTGGACGATACCTCGTCTGCCGTTGCAAAATGCGGAATTGTTCGCACAAAGGATTTGATTAAGTGGGAAAGGATTCCTGACCTTGATACAAGGTATCAGCAGAGAAACGTTGTTCTTCATCCGGAATTTGTAGGCGGCAAATATATGCTCTACACCAGACCGTCAGACGGATTTATAGATGTAGGTTCGGGCGGCGGTATAGGCTGTGCATTGGTTGACAGCATGGAAAATGCCAAAATAACCGAGGAAAATATAATCGAAAAAAGAGTTTATCATACAATCAAAGAGGTGAAAAACGGTGCCGGAGCGCCGCCTATAAAAACTAAGGACGGCTGGCTGCACATTGCTCACGGTGTGAGAAACACAGCGGCAGGACTGAGATATGTTTTATATTGCTTTATGACGGATTTAAAAGACCCCCAAAAGGTTATATACACTCCCGGCGGCTATTTCCTTGCACCGCGCGGTTGGGAGAGAGTCGGTGACGTTTCAAATGTAG
>URAN01000024.1 GCA_900545865.1 uncultured Eubacteriales bacterium | reverse complement strand
GAAGCACAAAAGAGAAATATCCCTTGAATACCTTACAGAAAAAAGTTTTACAGTATTACAAAAATAAAAGCCTATACCATTTGGGGAAGAAAAGACATATAATAGCCAAGACGACAACAATCAGAAGCTATGGAGGGTAATAATGGAATATACTAAGGAAGATTTAATTGAAGCAAAAAGGCAAATTGATTCAACATTGCATAAATTACGGGAAACAATAATAACCTTTGAAGCAAAAGAAAATCCGGAGAGATATAAGTCACAAATCACTTTGGGGAAAAGACGAATAAAGGCTTTTGAAATAGCAAATTACTTTATAGGAAACGAAATTGAAAACAGTTAGTAAATTCAAAACTCTGGTTTCGCGGCAAGTGAAATCGTTAGGCAGTATAAATTAAGTTTGAGAAAAGATAGGCGGCGCATCTTGCGCCCCTTGGCAGACTCGCATACCCACGTATAGCCTCGCCTGCCAAGGAACACAATCTGCTTGCCTCTCTTTCCTCAAACGGCTTTGGTGAAAGAATTTCACATTTATAAATTTGCAAAGTCAGCAGTGATAGTTAATAGCAAGATGAAAACCAATGGCATTTCTAATCAAAAAGGAGGATAACAATATATGCTAAGTCCGAAAGAAGTAGTGAATAAATGGGTAGACGCTTTTAATGACGGTGATGTGGACATGATTATTAGTTTGTATGATAATAATGCAACAAACCATCAAGTTGCAAATGAACCTGTTGTAGGAGTTGCGGCTATTAGAGAAATGTTTGCAAATGAGTTTGCAACTGCAAAAATGGTTTGTATTGTGGAAAATATTTTTGAAGATGGGCAATGGGCTATCTTAGAGTGGAAAGACCCGTTAGGATTGCGCGGATGCGGATTTTTCCATGTTGTAAATGAAAAGATATTATTCCAGCGTGGATATTGGGATAAACTTTCTTTTTTAAAGCAACATAATCTCCCTGTAAAAGAATAATGAGAAGAAAATTAAAGTATAAGAAAGGGTACAAACATTGATAAGTTGTTTAACAAGGGACGGCTGCAGGAATAATATTGCAGTTGCAAAGGAGTGACTGGCTATGAAATACAGCAAAATAATAACATTAAAGAATGGTATGGAATGTTGTTTGAGAAATGCAACTGAAAGTGATGGACAGCTTGTATTAGATAACTTCAATTTAACTCATACCCAAACCGACTATTTGCTTACATATCCCGATGAAAACACTTTTGATGCAGCACAAGAAAGCCGGATTCTAAAAGAGAAGGAAAATAGTGAAAATGAAATTGAGATTATTGCTATAATTGATGGCGCAGTTATAGGGACTGCTGGAATCGAGGCAGTAGGGGCGAAATACAAGGTACGGCATCGTGCTGAATTTGGTATTAGCGTTCTGAAAAAGTTTTGGGGACTTGGAATTGGACAAGCATTGATGGCTTCGTGTATTGAATGTGCTAAAACCGCGGGATATAGTCAGCTGGAATTGAGTGTAGTTGCTGAAAATGCAAGGGCATTTTCCATGTATAAAAAAGTTGGATTTATCGAATATGGCAGAAATCCGAAAGGTTTTAATTCTCGTAAGACAGGGTTTCAAGAAGTTATTTATATGAGGTTGGAATTGTAACGGTCATACCGATTCAAGCATTATTATAGGTATCTGAAAACTTAATAATCGCCATACACAAATGGAAAAATGCGAAAACAGGGAATCACAAAAAGGTTTCCTGTTTTTTTTGCACCTATTTTTGGCATTTTTGAAAACCGCCAGTATTATGCCGTACAAAAGAGATAGAAAGAAATTTCCGAAAATCTCCGCCTAATTCTCGAACATCTCGCTTGTAAAGGGTGAAAATCCGCCCATATTACCGCAAAACCTTAATGCAAGCGGAAAAGTCAAGATTATGCTTTGGGATATCTTAATGGGAATGAAACCGCTTTGTGCCGCAAACGGCAATTAAATAATAATATGTTTATGCAAATGGTACGGGTTTTGTCCGTACTATTTTTGCAATTGTGGACATTTAAAACGGTATTTTTGATACTATGAATATAAACATAAGGGGAACGCTGTTTTTGCGGCTTTTAGAGTCCGCAAACATAGTGTTTATGCACTCTGTAAAAGCCAAAACATTCCTATGCGTTTACCATACTATGACATAAAACATGTGTATCGTCAGATTGACGGTACGCCTTAAATTTTACGGTCTGTTTTCGATAATCAGTTGTCTTGCAACGGTGAACATTGCCGCGTCAACAACGGGAATGTTGTGGTAACAAATGTCAAGTAAAAATTGCTTGTCATAGTTAAATGACGGATTTACGGATTGATATATTTGCTCATATGCTGCTTTTCGTGCGTTTTCCAAATCTCTGCCATTTCTAACATCAGTTAAAATGTCTGCATGCAATACTTTCAAATATTCCTCATATTGTCTGTAAACTTCAGGACGGAGCATTTTATCGCACGTTATCCGAATTGCATTTTGCGATATTGCGGATAGTATTGTAACCGTAGTCGTCAGCTTGATTTGACATAACCGCTTTACGAATTGCGTTATTCGCTTTGCAGCTTGCCGAACCGTAGCTTTCGCCGTTTTGTACATTGTCCCAAATTCCGCTGATAGGATTTTCAGTGATTTGAATTTGATGTTTCGTTGCACTGTCTGGTGCTCTTTCTCTCGGAATTTTTGCCGCAAATGCTGTTGTGCTCGTTACTGCAATTATTGATAATATGATATAAATTTTTTCATTTTATTTTTATCCAATGCTTTTGCTCAAAAGTGGAACATAAAAGCCTGTTTTTGAGGGATTTAATATACTTTCATTACTTTGTTGTTTTTAACCGTCAAAATGCTTGATTTCAAGCCATTTCAGACGGTCAAAATTTCTACTGTTATATCATACAAATATCTCAAATCGCTGTTTTTTTATTCTTATTTCCCTATTCCACCGCAACAAACACATGAAGCAGAAAAGAACAGGAGATGGTCAGATGATAAAGAAAAACAGACTGTGGGCGTTTATACTTATGATGAGTATGCTTGTCGGATTGATGCCAAATATCGTATATGCGGCAAAATGGCAGTATCTTGAAACGCCGCCGGAGTTTCAAAACATCCTCTTTCAAAGCACAGGCAACGGCGGTGAGGGCGTATCAGGCGCATATTGGAAGGCGAACGATGATGAGTACGGAGAATGTATGGCGATGGGAAAGGCAACATACATAACCCAGCTTTTTAAAAAATTCGATACAGAAATCGAGAATAATGCAAAATTCATCGGTGACGATCATCGTTTTATGATCAGCTTTAACATTAAAGCGTTACAGACAAATCATCAAATTGCATTGTGGCTTCAGGATACAAACGGAACAAGTATGCTTCCGTTCATGATGAATGACAGCGGAAAGATGATACACTGGGGTTCTTTGTCGGGGTGGGGAGCCCCAACAGATACCGATGATGCAATAACGTACGAGGTAAACAAATGGTATAACATTAAAATCTTGTACGATTGCGAAAGAACGCTTGCGGATTTTTATGTAGACAATAAATATTGGGGCCGTACAAAAGCACAAGCGCCGAATTTTTTCAATGTAAACGACTATCCGAATGTCGGAATGAAACAGATGTTTTTTAACTGCGGCGATGTCGGCGGAGACAGCAGCGGTGAGTTTAGGATTGATAAGCTTACCTATGGCTTGGTTGACACAAATGAGGCATCAGAGGTTTCGTTCATCAGCAACGAACTCGGAAATATTTATGACGAAGATAAGTTAAATATAGAATGTAAAATTGTAAACCGTACGGAACAAGAGAATACATATATGCTGGCGTATGATATACGCACCGATAAGAATGAATCGGTAAAGCAAGGCAGCGATGAGTATACTCTAAAGAGCGGCGAAACAAAAAAAGTAACGCTTTTGGACAAGACCGATAAAAAGGGATTTTATACTGCAAAGGTTAAGCTTTATAATTCAAGCGGTGCAATGGTTTCGTCCGATGCAACCCGATTTTCGGTGATTATGCACCAGAACGGGACAAATCCTCGGATAGGCGTTGCGATGCATGAAATAGGCACCAATAATTTGACCGAGAATGCACTTAAGATTGCCGAAAAGCTCGGAATTTCATTTGTAAGAGATAATGTGGATGCATCGGTGTTTGTTGATCAGGACTGGCAGCTTTTGAGCACAAACACATTTAAATCCAAGGATGCGCTGAAAAAATCCGATGTTAAATTCCTGCCGATATTGGAAAACGGTGGGGTGCTGCAAAAGAACAAAATGCCGGCGAACAGCTTAGAGGAGCTTACCTCAGGTACGACATTGAGCGATTGGACGAGGTATGTTTCCGCCGCCGCCAAAGATTTTACCGATATTACAAATGATTTTGAGATAATAAATGAGTATTGGCTGCGCCAGCAAGGAAGTCTTGCGCAGATGAATGCCGAGTGTTATGCCGAATATTTAAAGGCAACGTACGAGCCGATGAAAAAAGCAAACCCGAACGTAAACGTAATGGCTATATGCGGAGGTGCGGTAAAAAATCTGAGGGATTGGATGGAAATGATTTTTCAGGCTCTCGGCGATAATCCGGGTCAGTATATGGACTCAATATCCCTGCACGACTATCAGGCGGCGTTCGGAACAAGATATATAGAGGATGGTCTTCCCGATGCGTTGATTGAGCTTGAGAAGCTGCTGAAAAAATACGGCCTTGACGATAAACCGCTTTGGAATACCGAATTCGGTACAACATCGGGATATACAAAAGCCAATATCAGTGAAAAGCTCAAGGCTGATTATATGGTAAGACAACAGCTTATAATGATGCCTTATTATGACAAAACAACAATGTATCAGCTTATTTCCAAGGAAAAATCATCAAATAACTATGAAAACGGTTTTGGATTGATAAGAAGAAAAAGCGGAGAAATTCCGTATGAGGCATTGCCGGTGGCGGTGGAAATGGCTGCTCACAATAACATTTTAAACAATGCCGAGTATATTTCAAAACAGGTCATCGAGGATTCACAGCCCGAAAAAGTGAGTGCGGACGATATTTGGTCTTATAAGCTGCGGCTTGCGGACGGAAAAGAGTGCTTTTTCGTATATTCCATTGAAAACGAAAAGGATGTAAGCTTAAAGACGGGTGCGGACAGCGTTATCGTATATGATGAATACGGTAACGATACAAAACTCGATGCTATTGACGGATACATCACCTTAAAGCTGACAACGGCACCGAAATATATTGTTGCCGAAAGACTAAGCGATAAAATCGAGCTGAGAGATACGCCTTTGTTCTCCGCACCGAACGAGGTACAGACACCGGTTGAGGACGCTTTTGAGATTAATGTAAAAAAAGAATTGTCAAAAGACGTTGACCTCAGCGTTGATACATCAATCAATGCCGAGGTGACCGGCGAGATATGCTTTGACGGCAACAAGGCAAAGCTTGATTTTGTTACATACAACGACCGCAACGATACGGAAGAATATAAATTCTATTATGACGAAGGCAGAGAGAGAATTTTTGTTACAGTATCAAGGGACGGCAAGGTGTATTACAAAGAGCCGGTTTTATTGAAATATATCGGTTCGGTCGAAACGGATTTAAAGATTGTTCCGTACAGAAGCGGCAGATGGCAGGCAATATTCAATCTTAAGAACAACAAACGCACATCTCCGTTATCCGGCGTCATAGAGCTTTCGACCGGGGATAAGGATGAAATCAAGAACCTCTTATCGGGAGAACAGGGAAAATTCAGATTTAACATACCCGAAGGGGTTGGCAAAGGGAGCTATACGGTATCGGCAAGGGTAACCTTGAACGATGGAACGACCGCAACCGATATTGCAACAACAAACTTTGTGTCATGCGAAAAAGCGGATGCTTCACCGACAATAGACGGTGTAATATCCAAAGGAGAGTGGACGGTCAGCGCATCCGGAATCCAAATAAATCAAAAGTCGCAGTGGGGAAAAACCAGTACGGTTGAAACGGTGGAATGGAAGGGCAAAAACGATTTAAGCGCAAATGTATACTTAATGTACGATGATGAGTTCTTCTATCTGGCTGCGGAGGTAACAGACGATATACATTGCGGAGATGATCCCGAAAATCGGCTTTGGGCAATGGACAGCGTACAATTCTCAATTGCGTCGGAGAAAGCAGAAACAAGCCCTTATACCGAAATGGGACTTGCGCTGAATTCAAAAGGCGAATCGTGCTTTCAGCGATACAATCACTTTAATTCGCAAGAACCGAATTTTGTAAGCGAAACCATCAATAAATTTGAAGATACCGAGTGTGCAATAAAGCGTGATGATATAACGCATAAGACAACCTATGAATTTAAAATGCCGTGGACAGAGATTTTTGCCGCAGGAAAGCCCAAAACAAGTGAGCTTGTTTTCTCGGTTGCGCTTAACGAAAATGACGGAAACGGGAGAAAGTCATATATGGAGTGGGGCGGCGGTATAGTCAGCACTAAAAATCCAGGCTATTTCAGATTGGTTCCGTTTAATTAGAAAATAATAAAAATTATATAAATCAAAAGGAGCATAGAAAATGAAAAAGAATTTTAAAAAGGTTATCGGTTTATTATCGGGGTTGACGCTTTTCGCAACATCTGTTGCCGTACCCGTTTCGGCATCGGTCGGTGCAATAACGGGACAGAAGTATTCAGATGTTGTTATAACATCGGTTGCATCAAAGGAAATCAAGGGCATACAGACAAACTGCGGCGATTTTCAGGTTGCGGCAACCCAAAACGATGAAGCATGGGGAGCAATATCGTTTGACGTAAAGTCCGATGCGGCGAACACACCCGGTACGGACGGCGCAGTCTTTATCTTTCGGGCATTTGAAAAAGATGCGGAAGGAAAAGACGTCGGAAAAAACAGCTTTCACGCTTTGGCACTGAGCAAGCTCGGCTACATAGGTATGACCGATGAACAGGCATACGGCGCAGGTAAAAACCTCGATAAAGGTGTTCAATACTCAAATGACGTTTGGTACAATATAGGATTGGTTTTTAACAAAAACAATACGGTTGACTTGTACATTGACGGTGCTTTTCAAAAAAGCATTCAAGGCACGGCAGGTACCGAATACGGAGCGGACACAGCATTCATTCGTGTGCTTGTAAACTCGCTTGAGGGCGAGAAAAGCGGAAAGTATTATTTGCGTGATGTAAAGTGGAGCAAATATGCCGAGGACACTTTTTTCGGTATAGAAAACAAGACAACGGCGAGCGGCGGCGAGAGTATAGATGTTACATATACCGAGAAGATTACAAAGCTTGATTCAAGCAAGATAAAACTCTTTAATTGTGCAACAGGTGCGGAAGTCGACGGCGTCAGTGCAGCGGCTGACGGAAACAAGCTGACGGTGAATCTTCCGGCGGGAGTCGAACAGGGATATGAATACAGAATCGAAACAGAGGGCGTTACAGGCACGTTCGGCAGGACACCGTATAACGATAACATCTATTTCAACAGTGTTAAGCCAACCTCGGATTCGGTTGAAACGATTGTTTATGAAACCTTTGAGGGCTATACAGAGTCACTTGGAAATGCGGAGGATATAGCGGCAAACAACGAGTATTTCAATCCCGAAGGATGGGCGCTTAAACAAAGGTGGATAAATCTGCCCGGTTCATTTATAAAGCCGAAGAACGATTCTGACCCGAATTACGGCACAGCTGTAAGCATTGGCAGCACAAGAACGGAATACAATGCATCACAGGTGGGAATGTACCTTCCGCTCAATCAAAAAATAAGTTCCGGCAAGGTCATATTATCTTATGATGTAAAGCCGGAAAAGACGGCTCCGAAAGGATATTACAGCCAATGCCCGACGTTGTTGTTCTGTATATACCCCGAAGCGTTGACGGAAGAACAAACTGCATTTAATTCAAGCGGCGGCAACAGCTATATAGCGGAACAGAAAAAGAATGATAAGACCGTAAGCTGCTTGTTGTCGGGTGTAAATACAAATTATATCGGCATAACCAAAAGCGGCTCTGCTATATGGTGATCGGCGGATGCATGGAATCCGGTTCAAGACCTCGGCGCTGCGGGCGTGATTGCATCGCCGAAATGGTACAATATTAAGACCGAGATTGATTTTAATGCAGATACAATTACCTGGTATATTGATGGGGTGGAAAAGTCGACACTTCCGTTCAGTCAAACATTCGGAATAAATTCGATTGCAGGTATAAGCTTTAGCTCACACAATTATGCGTTGGATTCGTCCGCACTTATAGATAATGTAAAAGTCGAAAAGACTGTTTCAAACAGTTTAGGTTCGGAAACAACCCTTGTTGATGATAACTTTGATGCTTTTACCAATACGGAGGGCGGCGGTCAAAAACTTTGGAGCGCTGTTGAAGGCACAACGGTTGCCGACGGATATATACCGAAGGATTGGGCAATGCATAAAATTTGGATAGAGGCAAACCAGCATTACGGTACAAAAGTAGGCTCGGATAACGGCGGCAAGAGCGGAAATGCACTTATGATAGGAAAACAGCTTATAGATGCCAGATCCAAGAACGAAGCCCCTGTTGTTTATCATAAGCTCGATAAAGCATATAAGAGCGGCGTGTTTAACGTAAGCTATGACGTAAAGGCGGTTAAGCTTTCAAGCGACAGCGAGATGGTTTCTGCGGCAGAGGCGGCAGGTATCACACCGTCAAGCTGGGGCTTGGGTTCTGTTCCGACAGCCGCACCGAAACAGTTCTATTTCTCGATAACGCCCGATTCAATAAACGATACGGGACTTTCAAGAAACGTAAACAGCGTAGCAAATTGGCAGGGAACAAATCACAACAAACCGATATTCGGTATTCAAAACCAAAAATTTGCGTCATATATAACGCCGATATTTGATTTAAACGCAGACGACAGCTCGGCGGATTATACCAAATATTATTACACGATTGACGGCGTAAAGTATCAGATAGGCGCTAACTATCGAAAGGACGTTAACATCGGCGATTGGTACAGCATAAGACATACCATCGACCTCGATAACAAGGTTGTGAACACCTATATGGACGATGTTCTCATATCGGCGGCATCAACGGATTCGCTCGGCATAACAAGCATTGGCGGCATTACGCTGGGGATGGGCGAGAATGCGTATAATTCGGAGCTTTTAATCGATAACGTAAAAGTTACCGCACAGGCATATGAAAAATCCAACGGAGGAGTTATGCAGGTTCGTTTCTCGGATTATTACAATAACACCTACGGAGCGGCAACAACGCTCACAACGCTTGCGGATGCAATAGGCGTTGCGTTTTGGGCGAATACGGTTGACGAGCCGACCGAAGCAAACTTTAAATTGGAAGACAAAAACGGAAATAAAATAGCGTTTGACGGATTGTTTGATTCCGACAAGAGCGTATATCTTATGAACCTTAAAGAGTATCTGACAAAAGACACCGAGTATACCCTTACGGTAAGCGGCTTGACCTCGGACGGGGTTGCTTTGCCGACATATACTCAAAAGATTATGTCAGAGCAAAACGGCGAATTAATAATTGAACCTATAACAACGTGGAAGAATGCGGCAGGTACAGAAAATCCCGTTCTTGCCGACAGCGGAACCCTTGCACAGGGAGATACGGTAATAGCAAAGACAAGAGTTATCAATACAACGGGCGAAGAAAAAGCGTTTGCACTTTCGATGGGCTTGTTTGAGGGAAACAATCTTTTAAGATTTGATTTCAGAGAGGTGAGCCTTGACGGCAGAAGCGATGCGGCAAACAAGGATGCCAATCTGCTTTGTTCATTCAAGATGAGCGAACAAGACGCCGCAAGCTTTACAAAGGCAAAGGCGTTCCTTTGGGACAGCATTACATCTATGAAACCGGTTACGCCGAGTAAGGCATTTAACAAGACAACAGAGTAAGATTTAAAAATCCGTGCCGCCCCGAATCGGAGGGCGGCACGCAGCGAGATAATAATACAGAGAGGAAAAGACAATGCTAAATCATAAAAAATCTGTTTCGGTAATATATGCGGCGTCGCTGGTGGTAACAGGATTTTCAACGGCGGTATCTGCAAGGAACGAGCCTGTCGGCGGCAGCGGCGTACGGCTTTGGGGAAACACGGAATGTAAAAAAAGCGGTGAGCTTATTTGTATCGATGTCTGGGCGCACAACAGCGGTGCGGAGGATCTGCGCAAGGCGGCAAGCAAGGATGAATACACCGACTTTATCGTATTCAGAGATGATATGTCAAGCGGCGAGGACGGCGCGTACGATATAACGATTTCATTCGGTGACCGCAAGAGCGGCATTTATGACGCATACATCGGCTGTAGCTGCGGCGAGGATATAAAAAAAGAAACCATAGTTTTCAGTAACGCAAAAGAGAATAAAGAAGCGATTGCGCTTTTGAATAAGGCGGTGTCCGACGGCGTATCGGGCGGCAAATCCGATGCCGAGATTGCCAAAGAGGTCGAAAATATTTGCACCGATAAAAAATATGCGCTCGGCTTGGGCGACGATTACCCGATTGAAAGCTATGCGGCAGGGCTTATTGCTGCACAAGTCAAGGGAAAAGCGTTAGACGAAAACGATAAGCTCGGTGTGATTGCACTTTGCGAAAAAGCTGCGGTGATTTCGGCGATAAAGAGCGGAAAGCTGTCAGATCTGTTTGACGAATCGGCTATGCTTCATCTCGGCGAGAGCCGAATCAAAGACTTGTACACAGCGGACTTTGTCGACAAAACATTTGGACTGTATATGACGGGCAAATTAAAGCCGCTGATATTTAAAACCATTGACGAATTTTATGACGGATTGTATGAACAGTTCGTGCTGACAACGGTTAAGATGCCGAACGGATATAAGAACATCCAAACGGTTGTTGACGAGTTCAGCGTTGAGGTGTTCGGCAAGAGCCGCACCCTTACAATGAACGAAGCAATAAAGATTCAGAACAAAGACTTTGCGTCATACGCAGCGTTGGCAGAGGCAATCGGTGATGGATCATCAAACGGAAATTCGGGCGGCACGGGCGGCTCATCGGGCGGCTCAAAAGGCTCATCGAGCGGCGGAATCCGCAACGGCGAATTTTCAGATGATTATGCAACGCCCGATACACCCGATAAGATAAGCAAAAACATTTTTGACGATATCGATGATGTCAGCTGGGCGGTTGAGTCCATTGTCGAACTGGCACAAAAGGGAATAATCAACGGCAAGGGCGACAGGCTCTTTTATCCGAACGACAATATCACACGCGAAGAATTTGTCAAGATAATAGTCAAGACGTTCTTTGAGAACGCGGCGGTATCCGACAAAAGCTTTGATGATGTGAGTGACGGCGAGTGGTACGCCGAGTTTGTCAAAAAGGCTTGCGGCGAGGGAATAATCAACGGTATCAGCGAGAATTTATTCGGTACAGGTGCGAATATAACCCGAGAGGATATGGCGGTTATCGCATACCGAACCGCACTGAAATCGGGAAAGCTCAAAGAGAGTGAGCGCACACCGGGATTTATCTTTGCGGATGATGAACAAATCTCGGATTATGCAAAATCCGCGGTTTATGCCCTCTATGACGCAGGGGTGATAAACGGAGTGAGCGAAGAAGAATTTGCGGCAAAGGACGCTCTGACAAGAGCACAGGCGGCAAAGATAATTTACGGAATTTACAGTTTGAAATAAGGAGGACTATCGGATGAGATTAAACAAGATAATTTCGGTGCTGGCGGCTTTGTCGGTTATGCTGACTTGTGTTTCCGTATCGGCGGCGAACGTAACGTCAGAAACAGATAATGAAGCTGCGTCGATGGCGGTAAGCCTTCTCGAAGAACTGAAAGTTATTTATGAACAAAGCGAGTTTGCGTACTCTTCGTCAATCACCAGAGCCGATTTTGCCGTATATGCGGCGAGGACCCTCGGTATTGACGATAAGATTACCGATAAGGCGACAAGATATTATGTTGATACGGCGCAATACGATTATGCGGCGTACAGCGTGAATACGCTTGTTGAAAAAGGAATTTTATCCGTTGACGATGAGCGGCTTTTCCGTCCGAGCGAGGCGATAACATTTGACGAAGCTGTAAAAATCGTTGTTTGTATGACAGGCTATCGTCCCGTTGCCGAGGCGAGGGGCGGCTATCCCGGCGGATATATTTCGACCGCAACAAGTCTTAAACTTATACAAGGCTTGTCAAGGGGCGGAGCTTTCAGCCTGAACGACGCGGCGATACTTTTGTATAACATATTAATCGTTCCGCAATACACAATCGAATCGGTTAAAACCGACGGTGACGGGTTCAGCTATAGCTATGCAAAGTCAGAGGAACAGACGCTTTTATACGAGGCGTTCGGACTTTCGCACACAGAGGGCGCTCTGACGGGGTTTGACGGTATGAATATTGCGTATGACACAACGGCGGATGAGGACGAGGCTGTTATTGACGGAAAAAGATATAAGGTTTTAAACGATATTGATTTGACCGATTACCTCGGCTCAAAAGTCGGCGCATTATATAACAAGGATGACGAAATATCATATATTTATAAAAAAAGCGGCGGCGAAAAGGTGACGGAGATAAGCATAGATGATTATGTCGGCTTTGACGGACAAAAGCTTACATACAGCATCGGTAATAGGGGTAATAAAGATATTAATGTATCGAGCGCATCGGTTCTGTATAACGGCTCTGTGCCGGAAAGTAAGGTAAAAGAGTTGTTTGACACGTTTGAAAGCGGTTCGATAAGGGTTATTGACTATGACGGAAACGGTACAAACGATGCTGTCGTTGTGAACGATAATCACGCCTTTGTCTTTAAGAGTATGGATAAAAACAATAATATCCTGTACAGCAAGATAACGGGACAGACTCCGATTGACCTTGATGATTATGACAAGGTAATAATTAAAAACACGAGCGGAGACAGGCTCACAGCGGAGGTAATAGAGGAAGATAATGTTCTCAATATTGCGGCGGCGGTAGACAAAAGCAGGATAAAAATTATCGTGTCAAACACCAAAATCGGCGGCACGATAAATTCAATCAAGCATGACGATTATGCGTATATTTCGATTGACAGCACCGAATACAGGGTCAATAAAAGGCACACAGCGATATATGACAGTGTAAAGGTCGGCACACCCGTAACCGCACTTTTGAATATATACGGCGAGATTGTGTATATAATAAGCGGTGCGGCATCGGATTATAACGTAGGTTTTCTTTGCGGCTTGAGTATTGATTCGAGCGGCTTTGACAGCGGTATAAAATTCAGGATTTATTCAAAGACTGACGGTCTTGCGACATATAAATCCGCCGATTCGATTAAGATTGACGGAATAAAATACGACAGTGCGTCAAAGGCGATAAACGCCATTCCCGAGTGCTCGGCGGGCGGGTCGGGCGTGACGTACAAGTCACAGGTTATCTTATACAAGCAGGATAAGGATAAACAAATATCAGCCGTAGATACATATTTTGTATCGTCCGAAGAAAACCCCGACACTACTCTTTGCCGTACAACGGACGGCGGCGAGAAGCTCTCCAGATATGTGGGCAGGTTCGGAAGAAAAAATCCGATAGATTCAAAAACAAACATATTTATTGTTCCGAAGGAAGAGAATATTGCCGGTTCGGATAAGTCGGATTATTCGGTTACACAACAAGGTGCTTTTAACACAAATGTTGCTTGTTCGGGCATCGAATGTTACAAGACCAAAGGGGATGACGAGTTTTGCAGCACGGTTGTGTACAGAAACACGCCAACCGATTTTGAAGAAAACGATTGGCTCAACTCAAGCGTATTTGTCGTGGGTGAGCTGTCCGAGGCAATAGATGCCGAAAACGAAAATTACATCAAGGTATCGGGTCTTTATCAAGGCGGCGACAGGTCGTTTAACGTGTACGACAACAGGCTTGTTGCCAAAAGTGCAAGGTTATCCGATCTTGATGAGGGCGACCTTATCCGCTACAGGACGGGCAAAGACGGATATGTCGTAGAAATCCAAAAGCTGTATGACGCAGGCACGGACTGCCGAATAAACTGGAGCGGTGATACGGATAAAGAATCGCTGTTTGTACCGACTTTTACGCTGAATTTCCAACTCTCGTTCGGATATGTGAACAAGCGAGGCAAAAAGGTTGTTTCGTGGGGATATAAATCGGGTGCAAATGTTGATGAGGCGCTTGATTTATCTTCCGCAGCGATTATGTTCTATGACAAGAACCAAAAATCAGGCAGTCGGCTTTATACGGGTAAGATAGATTCAATCACCGACTATCAGACAGCAGGGGATAACTGTGATATTATTATTGTTCATATGAGTCAGACAACAGTAAGAAGTGTAACGGTTTATAAAAAATAAAAGAAAAGAGGATATATAAATTATGAGTAAGAATTTATTTGCAAAAATAACGGCGTTTGCACTGTCTGCGGTAATGTCGGTTACATTGCTCAGCGGCTGCGGAAATAAGGTGACGGACAAAGACGAACAGGGCAGAACAATCATAAGTGTTGGCGGATGGCCGACCAAAGAAGGCAAGGAAAAGGAAAACATCGAGGCGAGGAAGGTAAGATTTGAGGAGGCAAACAAAGATTTTGTTATTCAGGGTGATCAGTGGGGATTCGACCTCAAGTCTTTCTACGCTAAAGCGGCAGCCGGCCAGCTCCCGGTAATCTATAACACATACTTTACGGAGGTATCACAGATTATTGCGGCAGGGTACAGCGCAGATTTAACCGATGAGCTTAAAAAACAGGGACTTTATGATAAGATAAATAAAGACGTGCTTAAAATCGTATCAAAGGACGGCAAGGTATATGCTTTTCCGTCATCGGCGTATATTCTCGGTATGGTATTTAACGTTGATGACTTTAAAACGGCAGGACTTATGAATGCAGACGGAACACCGCAGCAACCCAAGACGTGGGATGAGCTTGCACAATTCGCTGTTAAATTAAAACAGGCAACAGGCAAACCGGGATTTATTTTCCCGACCGCAAACAACAACGGTGGATGGCAGTTCACACAGATAGCATGGTCATACGGTGCAAACTTTATGGAAAAAGGCAGCGACGGAAAGTGGAAGGCTGTGTTTAACAGCCCCGAGGCGGCAGAGGCTTTACAATGGATAAAAGACCTCAAATGGAAGTATGACGTTCTTCCGGCTAACACTCTTATCGACTATACCGAGCTTTATAAGACGTTTGGCACAGGGGGTGGATCAATGGTTATAGGCGCAGGTGATACGCCAAGCTATCTTACGGCATATGATTTAGATCCGGATTCAATCGGGATGATGGCGACTCCCGCAGGCCCGAAAAAGTGGGTAACATTGATGGGCGGCGGAGTTTATGCTATCAGTAACAAGGCGAGCGAAAAGCAAATTGAAGGGGCGTTAAAGTGGCTGCAAATGACAAACACACCCGATGCATCGGATGAATACAAGACCAATACCGAGGAGAGTATTCACCGCAGAATTGAGAACGGCGAGCTTGTAACGGTTAAATCGATGTCGCAGTGGAATACGGAATCGAGTGCACTCAAGTTCCGTGATGAAATGATTGATAAGTATGCAAACGGCGATCCTGCACACGTTAAGCTCTATAACGATTTCGTTCAGGATCTCGGCGGCTGTGAACTTCGTCCGGAGGAGCCCGTTTGCGCACAAGAACTCTATGGTATCCTCGACAACTGTATTCAAGAGGTTTTGACAAATAAGGACGCAGACCCAAAGACACTTTTGGAGAAAGCAAATTCCGACTTCCAAAAGAACTATCTTGACAATTTGGATTATTAATTGCATAATAAAAGCTGAATGCACCGCTGAATTTTATTTTTTATACCGACCCGCATAACGGCTTGTCTGAATGGGATTGTCCAAAGCACAGTGATTATGCGCCGACAGACTATGATTCGGCATCCGTACATATTGCGTCAATGCAGTATATAATCGACAGACTTCCGAACTTAAAGTGTGTGGTATGCGGCGGCGATTTGGGCGCAGATTATCATGATGACCCCAAAATGGCGCATGAGTCCATTAAAGAAACAATGGACTCGTTGTACAAACTCACGATTCCGGTGCATTGCTGTATAGGCAATCACGATGATTGTGTTATGTCACCGGAAATGAAACCGAAAAAGAGCTTTCCTAAAGACATACATGATATATATAAGCCGCCCGTTTTGGAATATATATTGTACCCCGATGACTTGCACAAAATTTGTATGAAGAACAATCCGACAGACGAGAACTATTATTATACCGATTTTGATGATTTGGGATATAGACTTGTCTTTTTGGATACATCGGATTTTTATTATGGATTCGATAAGGACGGAAAGCTTATACACCCGTTTGATGTCGGCGTATCCAAAGAACAGGTGAATTGGTTTAAAGAGATTGTAAAAACGAATAAAAAAGTTATTGTTTTCTCACACGCACCGATAAATGTCAGAGGTCACTACCCCGATTGTCTTAAAATACACAAGGACATGATAAACGGCGAATGGCTTTGGAATGTAATGCAAAAGTCGGATAACGTGATAATATCGATTGCCGGTCACCTCCATTATGATAACATTGTGTATGACGAGGGAATCGTTTCGATCGATACTCAATGTGCGTCGGGGCTTCATAAAGGGAAATGGGACATTTCCTGTCCCGACAGACAATTCGGTACGATAACGGAAACAGTGTTTGATATTATCTCTGTTACCGATGAGGTAATATATTGTACGAGATTCGGCGTGGGCGTTGACAGGGTCGCGCGTATAATAAGAGGAATATCGGAGCAGCAAGTAATACATTGTTTAAATAATAAATTATCAAGAGAGGAAATGCCGCGTTGTATTCATCTATGAATACAACGCGGCAAAATTAAATTATGGAATTTTCAAAGAATTTTGTGTGTGAATGTTTAGAGTATTCCACTGATGCCGATGACTTTATGTGCAAAAAAGGACCGATTGTGTTCAGTGACCTTAGGTCGGGTGTTTTCTATGACGCAAGACTCGAAGATGACGGTTGGAACAACCCCGGGTTTGTCGAAAAGGATTGGCACAAGCCGATTTCGGGGATATACAAGCCGCGCGGATATGCAAAGATGTGCGATGCCGAACCGATTAAGATTACGCGCGAAATTAAGCCAAAGAGCATAAGATGCGGTGAACTCGCGCCGTATTCGCTGCATGCAATCGAGGATTTTGCAAAATCAATCATGCCGTTTGAAAATGCAGTTGCACCGACCGGCGGATATATTTATGATTTCGGTGAAAACAATACGGGGATTTTCAGGCTTAAAATCAAAGGTGAGAGAGGACAAAAAATTGATATCCAATGCGTGAGGGCGAAATACTTGGACTGACTTGGGATAATGTTCATATTTCCGATGATGATATTGCAAGAGATGATGCGTATGTGTATATTGACAAGGAATTGCAGCGTGCTTCCAAAAGGAGCCTTGAAACATTGGATAAAAAAGATGTATATTACATTTTTCCACCGCTTATGCCGAACACAAGTACAAGAGTTGTTTTGAAAAAACCGAAAACAGACAGCAGTATCAGAAAAATATGGTTGCCTAAAACATTGGCATACATAATGCGAGAGTGGAAAAGTCATCAAGATGAATTAAAAGGTTTGCTGGGAGATGAATACACAGACTATAATTTGGTTGTTGCCTTAAATAACGGCAGACCTTGCGAGGGCAGAGTTTTGTTAAAGGCGTTTGAAGCATTAAGAGAAAAAGCTGAACTTCCGAATGTTGTTTTTCACTCTCTCAGACATTCAAGCACGACATATAAGTTGAAACTTAATCACGGGGATTTGAAGGCAACACAGGGAGATACCGGGCACGCTCAAATTGATATGATAACGGATATTTATGCTCACATTTTAGACGGGGACAGAAAAGTAAACGCAATGAAATTTGAAACTTCATTCTATAATATCAAGGCTGATTTAAGAAATGTGCAAGCACCTCAAGAGGAACAAGCTGCATTAGATGTATCTGCATTGATAGAGCAACTGCAAAAATCTCCCGAATTGTTGCAAACGCTATCACAGTTAATTGCTGCTAAGAATTAAGAAACGAAGTGCTGTTCCGAAGCAATGCTAATTAAGCTATTAGCAAAAAACAAAAATTATTAGCAAATCTCAAAAACGAGTTCGTTTCCTATTAGCAAAAAAACGGAACAGATAAACAGAAATCGAAAATTTTTAGCACAAAGAAAAAGCACCGCAAAAGCGGTGCAAATGGCGTCCCCAAGACGATTCGAACGTCCGACCTACTGCTTAGGAGGCAGTTGCTCTATCCTGCTGAGCTATGGGGACAGACAAAGCCGATATAAAAATCGAACAATATCTATAATACGATATTTTTATTGTTTTGTCAATACCAAACGGCGAATTTTGTTAATTTTTTTATAAAATAAATGCTTAAAATCTATTTACGATGTCGATTTGCGGTGAATATAAAAGGGCGCGCGATGCGAATGTCAATAATTGTTTGAAAAGTGTCACAGGCATAAAATTAATACAACTCTTTAAGTCTTGATAACAAAGAATCATACTTTGTCTGAACCTTGCGCAGCTCATAAATGTATATATCCACTTCAGAGGGTTTATGCACACGCTCAAAATTCATTTCTGCCGCTTCAATATCTCGTCTTGTTCGTTCAATTTCGCTTTTTAATGCGAGAATTTGTTTCTTTCGGCGTAAATCGGCTTTATGCTCGTCTTTTTGAGTTTTATTTTTTATATTATCCATCTTAAACCGCCTTTTTATAAAATCAAGTGTCTTAATATTAATATTATATTCCTGAATTTAACAGGTTATACTAAATAAAACTGATGACTTGTACATAAAATTACGGTTTGAAATTATTATTTCTATATAAATTAAATATTTTTGAATTTTTTTGCAAAAAAGACTTGCTTTTTTCTTTAAAATGTAGTATAATAAATTTTGTTGTTTGACGGGGTGTGGCTCAGTTTGGTAGAGTACCTGAATGGGGTTCAGGTGGCCGCTGGTTCGAATCCAGTCACTCCGACCACGTCGGAGCAAGCTATATATCGCTTGCTCTGATTTTTTTGCAAAAAATCAGAGTTCGCTCATGCCGCTGCTCCTCCTTATTCGCAAAAGGTCACGTTCGCATTGTCTATTCGTATGCAAGCGCACTCGTAACGCCTTTGGCTCACTACCAACCTTTTGCGAGAGTGCCTTCGGCACTTAAAATTTGATTTTACTGCGTTTTTCGTTAAATCCTATAAGAACACTCGCACCAATCGGAATGGACTTAGCTCCATTCCGATTTTTCTATACAGAAAATCGGTCGTATGCTCCGTAAAAAGGACTCTTTGTCAATAGGGCTCTTTGTCAATAGTTGGGGTCAAAAAATAATGGAATTTTTTTAGAGGCGGTTGTAAATTTATGCAACCGCCTTTACCTTGTCGGTTTTCCTGTAATTAAACATATGTAATATCCTTTTTCTGAACCTCTTGAAATTCCGATAGCCATAGGCGTTTCTTTTCAATACCTTAATTTTGTTGCTTTCCTTTCTGATTTTTGGGGAAACTCAAACGAAATATTACTTGACAAATCTCTCTTTAACATATATACTTATATATATAAGCAATATAATGAGAGGATTATCCGATGATAAACAGAACAAGCGGAATGCCGCTGTATATACAGCTGGCAGATAAAATCAGACAGGAAATAAGAGAGGGAAAAATCAATCCCGGTGATAAGCTTATGAGCGAAAGTGAGATGGTTAAGTATTACCAAATTGGGAGGCTTACCATACGTGAGGCTCTTTCGGTCTTGGTGAACGAGGGCTTGCTTATCAAGCACCACGGAAAGGGAACGTTTTGTGCGGCTGTACCGAGCGACGAAGCGCGGCTTAAATTTGACCTTTTGCTCGATACGACGGATGTATACTTTATACCGTACTATCTCAAAAGCATATGTGCAACGTTTGAAAGCCGTCAATGCGACATTGTTATAAACGATACAAAAAATGATGCCGAAACAATAAACCGCCTGCTTTCCGACATTTGCGAAAAAGGTTCGGACGGAGTTATTATACAGCCGTGTTCATACACTCAAATATCGGCGGCGGACGAGACGGAAAGGCTTTTTGCAAAGCTCATACGCCGTGAAATACCGTACATAATGATTGACGGCATATACGAAAATGCTGTTCCGTCATATGCGGTGCTGGACGAAATAAAAGCAGGTGCGCTTGCGGCGCAATGTTTTAGAGAAAACGGACATAAAAATGTGTGTATGATTCATTATAACAAATATAAAGATTCCGTTTTGAGAATGAAAGGTTTTGCGGAAGAGTCTGAAAAAGAGCCGTATCTGATTGATTTCGGCGGTCATTTTAAAGAACAGATCGGCGATATGCTCGGTATTCATCCCGAGATAACCGCAATCTTTTGTTATAACGACCTTGTTGCGAAACAGTGTATTGAATTTTTGAATACGGTTGGTGTAAGCGTACCCGATGACATATCGGTGATAAGCGTCGATGATACAGTGATTGCATCGGCAGTTTCGCCGCCGTTGACGAGTATTGTGCACCCGAAAGAAAAGATGGGTGCCGCCGTTGCGGCGGCGATGCTTGACATAAAAGATAAAAAGACGGAATGGCCGTACAAACGGGTTTTTGAACCCGAAATTATAATGCGCCGCTCGGTCAAACGAATATAATATTAATAAAAGTTCAAAAAATCGGAAGTTTTAAAAATTTCCGATTTTTTTATTTTGGGTATTGACTTTTTATTTAAAGTGTGCTATGCTTATATTAACTTATATAGATAAGTTAATATGTTGATAAGAGAGGTAAAATTATGTCGTGTAAAATTTGTATTATCGGAGCAGGCAGCGCTATATTTTCGCTAAACCTTGTCAAGGACATTTGTGTAAACAGCCGTTTTAACGGCAGCACCGTTACACTTATGGATATTAACACCGACAGGTTGGACGCAATTTACGGATTATGCACACGTTATGCAGAAGAGATGAATCTTGATATTGACATATTCAAGACGACCGACAGACGTGAGGCAATGCAGGACGCAGACTTTGTTTTGAACGTTGCGCTTGATTATGGTCACGAAAGATTTAAACAGGGAATAAAGGTTGCGTATGACAACGGGTATCGTTTCGGCGGAAGCCTTCATATATTGCATGATGAGGCGTTTTTTATAAACTTTCATCAGCTCAGGCTTATGGAAAGCATTCTGGTTGATATGCTTGATATTTGTCCTAATGCGTATTATATAATGGTTGCGAACCCCGTACAGGGCGGTGTTACATATCTGTCGAGAAAGTATAAAAACGCAAAGATAATAGGTATGTGTCACGGATATACGGGCGTATACAGAATTGCACAGGCGATGGGACTTGACAGAAATAAAATCGGGTTTGAAATCTCGGGCGTAAACCATTTTATATGGCTTACCGGGTTCAGATATGATGCAAAGGACGGTTACGCTCTGCTTGATAAGTGGCTTGCGGAACACGGTGACAGACTTGTTGAGGACAGAGAGGAACAGAAAAAGTTTGGGCTTGCGGTTGATGAAATCGGTGTTAAGGCGATTGATATGTATAAGAGATACGGACTTTTTCCTATAGGAGATACACCGAGTGCGGGCGGCGGCGCATGGGGGTGGGAATATCACACCGATGATGCCGTTGAGGACAAATTCGAGAGTAAGCCGTATGAGTGGTATCAGCAATATTTTAAAGATTGTGACACACAGATTGCAGAGATAAAGAGGGTTGTTGAGGATAAAACGGTAAAAGTTTCCGAAGCGTTTTCGAGCGTTGCATCGGACGAACCGATGATTCCGCTTATTGAAGGTCTTGCATTCGATACGGATAATAAGGTTATAGTAAATATCTTAAACGACGGCGGATATATGAAAGGACTTCCGACGGATTATGAAGTTGAGATTGCGGCAAGAGTTGATAAAGGCGGCGTTCACCCCATACACAATAACGGCTTGCCAAAACCGATTATGGCGCACCTTTTGCGTGACAGAATTGCGCCGGTTGAAATGGAGCTTGCGGCGTTTGAAACAGGCAAAAAAGAGTATCTTATCGATTTGATTATGATGGACCCTCAAACGCGGTCAAGGGCGCAGGCGGAAAAATTATTGGATGATATTTTTGCTCTGCCGTGCAACGCGGATATGAAAGAGTATTATAAATAAATCCGAATTACAAAAAGGTGATTTGAGTGAGATATTATTTAGCGTTTGACGTAGGCACAACAGCGATGAAGTGCATATTGTTCGACAAAGATTTTAACGAAGCCGCAAGCACATCGAAAGAATACAGCTTGATTATTGACAGCAACGGAATGACGGAACTTGATGCGGAAAAGTATTACTCTACATTTTGCGAATGTGTCGGCGAGATTATTTCAAGGGGTTACAATCCCAAAAACATAAAATCGGTCACATTCACAACTCAGGGCGAAACGTTCGTGTGCATTGACGAACACGGAAAGCCGCTTGCGCGTGCGATTGTTTGGCTCGATTCGCGTGCGGCGGACGAGGCGGAATATATACGAAACGGTATCGGCGATGCCGAGTTTTATTCAAAAACGGGATTATGGCAGCCTGACGGAGCTTTGCCGCTTGCAAAGGTGATGAACATAAAGAAAAATCAACCCGATGTGTATCGAAGAACGTACAAGTTTATGCTGCTTGAGGACTATCTGATTTTCAGACTTACAGGCAGATATGTAACCGAAAAATCTTTGGTTTCATCGACGGGGTGGTATGATATTATCGGTGACGAATATTATAAAGCGGCACTCGATTTATGTGATATTTCGCTCGAAAAGTTCCCCGATGTTCTGTCGTGCGGTGCGGTTGTCGGCGGTGTAAGCGATAGAAAATGCGGACTGTCCGAAGATACGCTCGTTGTGTGCGGAGCTATGGACCAGATATGCTCGGCGATAGGTTCGGGAAACATATCAGAGGGGATTGTGACCGAAACAACGGGTACGGCACTTGTGCTCGGCGCAACGGTTGACAAGCCTGTATTTGACGGCGAAAACCCGATAACGATTTATCGGCATTATAACGATAAATATATCTATATGCCGTATTGCAATACTGCCGGAATAGTACTTAAATGGTTTAAAGAAACAATTGCGGCAGAGATTTGCGAAAAAGCGGAGCAAAGAGATATTTCGGCATATCAGATGATTGACGAATATGCCGAAAAAGCGGAATGCGGCAGCGGCGGAGTGATACTTCTTCCGCATTTCGGCGGCAAAAGCACATCCGAAATTATGTCGAATGCGAGCGGCGCGTTTATGGGACTCACCCTTAAAACAACGCTTAATGATTTAACGCGCAGCGTTTTGGAGGGCGTTGCTTATATGCTCTGTGAAATGCTTGAACAGCTGAATTTAAATGGTGTGTATGCGGATAAAATACTGTCAATGGGCGGCGGCGCAAACAGCCGAATATGGGGCGAGATAAAAGCGTCGGTATGTGGCACAAATATAGAGGTGAACAAATACGGCGAAACGACCGCGCTCGGTGCGGCAATGCTCGGTGCGGTTGCGTGCGGTGAATATGATTCCGTTTGCGCGGCAGCAAAGATTGTTAAAGACAGCGGCGAAATAATCACTCCCAATGCCGAGTGGATGAATCGCTATGAAAAGATATATGAAAAATATAAAGAAATATATAAATTATTAGAACCAATTTTTAAATGAGAGAGGAAGCGAAAGAAATGAAGAATATGAAAATGGCTGATGTTATAATTTTTAATGTCGGCGAGGAACAGTACCCCCAAGATTATCTTGGGAATGTCGCGGATATTATATCAGCCAAGATTGAAAAAATGGAATGTAACGTTAAGGGAAGATTCTCGGTTATGAACTTTTCGGATGCGCAAAAGGTTGCCGATGAATTAAAGGACACGACAGCGGATTTGTTTATAATAAACTTTCTGTCGTGGCACATAACCCCGAATATAATGCATATAATCAAAAACCATACAGATGTTCCCTTGCTTATATGGGGTATCGGCGGAACAACCGATAAGACGGGAAAGTTACATTCGCCTGCGGCGGCAGCCGGAATAACGGGATTTTTGCCTGTTGTGAAAGAGTTCGGATTCAAGTATAAAGTTATACTTGAAAAGCCCGATGAAGAACACAGATATGCAGATGTGGCGAACTATATACATAACGTGAGCTGTGCAAAGACGATAAAATCGTCACGAATCGGTCTTATCGGATATGCGGATATGGGGCTTTATACCTGTGCGTATGATAAAACACAACTGTTTAAAAAGCTCGGTATCGATATAGAGAATTACTGCGGCTATGAAATAGCTAACCTTATGGAAAAATTTTCGGACGAAAAAGTAAAAGAAACCGTTGATTGGATAAGGTCAACCGTAAGGATGCAAAACAAGGTTGCCGATAAGCCTCTCGAGGCGGTGGCAAGGCTTTATCTTGCAATGAAAGACAAGGCGGACGGCAGAGCACTCGACGCGATTTCGGTCAAGTGTGTTGACGGAATCACAAAACTCGGGTTTAACCCATGTCTTGCACAATCGCTGCTTGCCGATAAGGATTTGTCGGTTATATGCGAATGTGACGCATACGGCTTGGTTACAAGCATAATTTTATCAACGGTAACAGGTCACACTTCGGCATTTGTTGAACATTACGAAGTGTTTGATAATGAAGTCCTGGTCGGTGTATGCGGATTCATTCCCAAAGATTTTGCGGATGGGGATATGGAGATAAAGTCGGCAAATCTCGGCGAGTATAATACGGGTATAAGCAATGTATCACGTCTTAAATGCGGCGAGGTTACGTTCGGCAGATTCCATTATACAGACGGCAAATTCAAGCTGTTTTTATCAAAGGGCAAGACAAAGCCGTCACCGAAATGGACAGAACTCGGCTGGGAAGAACCGACACCCGATTTTCCTGCTGTGCTGCTTGAAACGGGAATGAATATGGACGAGTATATAGACAAAGTTCCCGGGCAGCACATCATTATGGTATACGGTGACTATGTTAAGGATATAGAAACGGTGTGCGACCTTTTGAATATTGAAATTGTAAGATAATATTATAGGGATGATAAGGAGATATAAAATGAGAACAGAACGCAAAAAATTTGAATACAGAGCGGACAAATGCCGCCAAATAAACAAAGGACATCTGCAGCTTGCGGGTATAGACGTTTTTCTCAACGAATCCGAGGTTTTGTATGAGAGAGATACTTTTACACAAGAACAAATGCTCGATGAATTTGAGATAAAATGCGGTGAATGGTACGTAGAGGATGGTTGGGTTGTAGGCAAGAACCCGAATTGCTGTCCCGGTATGCTTGTTTCAAAGGCTGACTTTTTCGGAAATAATATGCTTGAAGTTACGGTTAAGATGGTTGCACCGTCAACCCACGATATAAATATTATGATAAACGGTTCGTGGGATTTGGAAAAAGACCAAAGAGATATTGCGTATGTGACGGGTATCGAGGCTTTTTGGCACGGAAACGTGGGCTTTGAAAAGTCGCCCGAGTATAAGCTGACCGCCGCGACACAGCTACTCGAATTTGACCCCGAAAAAGAGTATAAGATGCAGTTCGGTAACATAGACGGTAAGATTTTTGTCTTGGTTGACGGAAAGCTCTGTCTTGAAATCACCGACCCCGACCCGATTGATACTTCAAAGTACGGAAAGATAGGCTTTGAGGCGTATTCGAGCTGGTGGAAGTTTAAAAATGTTAAGGTTAAAAAGCTAAAATATGAAAAGATAACGGAAAAATATGTTCCGGAATTTTAGATAAAAAGAGGCGAAAATAAATGATATACATATTGGATACCGCCGATTTGGCGGCAATAAAGCATTGCAATGAGTTCTATCCGCTGTCGGGTGTTACGACAAACCCGTCAATCATCGCAAAAGAAAAAGGCGACTTTTGGCAAATTTTAAAGGAAATCCGCGGCGTTATAGGTAACGACAAAATGCTGCACGTTCAGACCGTACAGACAACGGCGAAAAAAATGGTTGAGGAAGCAAAACTGATAAAAGAGAAAATCGGCGGCGATATTTATATTAAGATTCCGATTGGCGAAGAGGGATTAAAAGCCGTGCCGATGATAAAGAATCTCGGTATCGGTGTTACGATGACGGCGATATTCACTCCGGCACAAGCGTTAATGGCGGCAAAGGCAGGCGCGGATTTTGTTGCGCCGTATGTGAATCGACTGGACAACATTTTGGGTGACGGAACAAACGTTGTTGCCGAAATCGTTCAACAGTTTGAAATATACGGCTTGGATTGCAAGGTTCTTGCCGCAAGCTTTAAAAACGCCGAACAGGTTCACCGTTGTGCGCTCTGCGGATGTCACAGCGTTACGGTATCGGCGGATGTGCTCAAATCTTTGATTACACATCCTATGACCGATGCGGCGGTTGAAGGCTTTGAACGAGATTGGAAAGGTGTGTACGGTGATAAAACTATACTCGATTTTTAAATCGGGCTTACACATTTGGGTATAAATTATGAGTATAAAGGCTGAATCAATAAAAGCGGCATTGGCGGCTTATGAAATTGAACGCGATTGCATTGATAAAATGCGCGATTATTTTAACGAAACGGAATTTTCAAAAGCTGTTGAAATTCTCGCCGCTGCGCCGCGTATTGCGGCGAGCGGATGCGGACATTCGGGTATTATATGCCGACACTTTGCGCATTTGATGTGTTGTATAGAGAGACCGGCGCGGTTTATTTCACCTGCCGAGGCGGTGCACGGCGCAACAGGCTTTTTGCAAGAGGGTGATGTGATGGTTTTTGCCTCGCGCGGCGGAAAGACAAAAGAGCTTTTACCGATTATGGAGATATGCAAGCGTAAGGGCGTTAAAATAATAACCGTTACCGAAAACACCGAATCGGAACTGGCAAAAGGCGCGGACGTGGTGCTTAAACAATATGTAAACCGCGAAACGGATAAATACAATTCTCAGGGTACAACCTCGTCCACTGCGTTATGTATGATATTTCACACCCTGCAAACCGCACTTATTGAGGAAACAAACTATAAAAACGAACAATTCGCACTTATCCACCCGGGCGGCGCGGTCGGTGCGAGAATAAATAAAAAGGAGATATAAGAGGATGGAATTTAAAGTTTATCAAAAGGAATTGGAATTACAGTCAAGAGGTTGGATACCCACATTTCACGATATTTCAAAGGAAATTAACGAAATAGTCGAGACATCGGGCGTAAAGAACGGAACGGTAAGCATAGTTTCGCATCATACAACCTGTTCGGTTATGGTACAGGAATGTTCACACGATATTGATTCGTTTGACCTCGAATACTTACAGCATGACTTGCTCGATATTATGCGCAAGATGATTCCCGATTTTGCGGAGGAACACCAGTATCGTCATCCCGGTCCCATTCACGCACAGTACGGCAGATATGTCAATGAACCCGGTGATTATTCGAGTATGAACACAGACGGACATCTGCGCAGTGTTTTCTTCGGACGTTCGGAAACAATGACGATTAAGGATGGAATCTTAGACGGCGGCAAGTTTGCGCACGTATATTTCATTGATTGGGATCACGTTCTTGCACGCCACAGACAGGTAAACGTTACCGTTATGGGAACAACCGATGATGTGGGTGACAGAAAGTGGAACAACGGTGAGGTTATCGATACGCGCCATAAATTCACAGAGGAAGAAAAGGCGTATGACCTGCATTACGATTTACAGCAAAAAAGATAATAAAATACAGAAAGGCAGTGTAAATTCGTATGAAAAGAAAGATAAGAACACCGTATTTTGAGATAGGAACAAAGAATTATATCTACGGTGACAAAGTGTTGGAATATGCCAAAGCGGCGGATGCGGCGGCGGAAAAGTATGATATTGATGTTTTGTTTATAACTCCTGCCGTTGAGATAAGGCGTGTGGTCGAGAACACAAAGCATTTGATAGTTCTTGCACCGTATATGGACACCCTGCGCCCCGGTCGGGGAATGGCGGACATTCTTCCCGAAGCGCTGAAAGCCGCAGGCGCGGAGGGGGTTGTGGTGAATCATTGCGAAAAGCCGATGTCGCTTCCTCAAATTAAGGCAACGATTGACAGGGCGAACGAGCTTGATATGCTTGTATTTGCGTGTGCTGATACGGTTGCCGAAACAAAGGCGATTGCCGAGCTGCACCCCGATATAATTAATCCCGAGCCGTCAGAGCTTATCGGCGGAACTTCTAACGGAGTCAGTGATATGGGTTATGTTAAAGAGGTTATCCGTGAGATAAGAAAGATTGACGAAAATATACTTATTGAACAGGCAGCAGGGATAACAAACGGTGAGCAGGTATATGATTTTATTATGGCAGGTTCCGAGGCGGCAGGGGCAGCGTCGGGAATAATGAATGCCGATGACCCGATTGCGATGATTGACGAGATGATTGGCGCGGTCAGACGCGCGGCGGATGATTTAAAGAAACAGGAGGTTTAAACAGCAATGGTTTATAAAAAAACAGTTGAAGTCAACTCGAATGACAAGGCATATACATTTCATAATGTGACTGAGTATGTTAAACAGGCGGTTAAAGAGTCGGGTATAAAAGACGGAATCGCGGTTGTGTATTCACATCATACAACCTGTTCGGTCACAACCCAAGAGTGTGCGTTTGATATGTCGGTTACGGGTCTTGAAACCCTACAACAGGATTTGATAAATGTTTTTGATGAAATTGTTCCCGTGTGCAAACACGAGGGATACTATTTGCATCCGGGTCAAAAAGCACTCGATTTCGCCGAAGAACACGGCGAGGACGCACGTGGCTGTCATAACACCGACGCTCATTTGCGTTCATCGATAATGGGTAGATCTGAGAGTATCGTGATAGATGACGGACAGCTCGACCTCGGTGAGTTTGGGTACATCTATTTTATAGATTTTGACACCACAAGAGGAAGAAAAAGAACCGTAAAGATTATGATAATCGGCGAATAATGTCGCTCGGTAAATAACGAACACCCCATATATGCCGATTGCATATATGGGGTGTTTTGGCTATGTTTCACTTTCGTCTATCTTCCGAAATAATTATCTTCGAATTCCTTAATCCGCTTTTCCATAAGTTCTATTGCAGGCTTGAGATACTCCGCTCCGTTATAATACTCAGCCATCATAACTCCCGAACTTTCCGTCAGACGGTCGCGAACTCTAAAATAATTATCAACCAAAAATATTGCGTATTTCGATAATCTTAAATCGCCGTAGACGTGTTCTCTCTGATTGCCGACACACTCTATCGCAACAGAATACCCGTCCGTGATTGATTCCTTTATATCGCCGTCCGAGAAAACAAGCGTGTGTGCATTGCCTGCATATTCAACGCCCCTTGTGTGAGTGTTATGGCAATCGGTTGAGCCGACAACGGGAATCTTTATCCCCTTTGTCCGCATTTCGTTATATACGGCGAGCTGAATATTATTCTGGTCTTGTTCTATTCCGCTCATAAGCTCAAATGCGTCATAATATCCTCTTTTAAAAACCTCAAAAACAACATTAATCGGCGTGTTATAGCTGTCACAGACATCCCAGAACGGATGAGCGAAAATACAAAGACCGCCGACTTTTCGTATCATATCGCAAATGATTTTGTGAAACGCAAGCTGAAGAGCCTCTTTTTCGTCCATATCGGGGTAATTTTTTGCATCATCTCTGACGGCTTTCATAAACTCGTCATAATTATCCATAATCTGTTTGTTGATGCTTTCTTGTCCGCCAAAGTTTATTATATGAATCCGCCCGTCATAATTTTCGTGTACTTCCTCACCCAAAAACGCTTTAAAACCCGTGTTTAATTCATTCAGCTTTTCAACGGCCCTCTTTGACGAATCAAAAAATCTGTGGTCGGTAATCGCACAAAAATCATTGCCGAATCTGCGCATATTTGAAACAACGATTTCAGGATTTTCGTTTCCGTCCGAGAATACAGTATGTAGATGCAGGTCACCTTTGAGCGGACGTCTGTTATATAAATCCTCTTTCAGAGAATACATATAAAGTCTTGTTCTCTCTTCTCTTTGATGCAGATTCCAGTATTTTTTATAGCCGAGCTTTACATTGTCCAAATAATTATACTGTTCCGATCCCGCTCTGATTCTTATGCACCATTTTTGTTCACCGATAAATTTATATTTAAATTCAAGAATTCCGTCTTTGGGATAAAGTTCAAATTCCTTATACTTATATCCGTCAAGCGTGAATTCATCGTTTATCGGTATATCGTGAATTTCCATAGGGCATACCGAGACATAATATTTAACCTCATCAATAAAATTTAAGTATTCCGTTTTGGCTTTTATTTTCACATTTGTAACCTTGTCCGCCGGAACAACGGATGGGAAAATATCAAAATTTAAAAGTTCATCTCTCACAGATGTTCAGCTCCTTTCAGATTGACTTAATTATATCACAGCAGCGGTACTTATGCAATAGAAATTAATCGAAAAAATATGTAATTTTTCAGAGAAGAGTTCGATTTTGGGCTTTGGTCTTTAGTCGGAAGGGCTGTTGATAAAAATGGTATGACGAGAATATAATTATTGATAATCTCAAGTGTGATTCAGATAAAGAAAAAATTGAGGTTGCAGCGATCGAAAAATTTCATACCAAGCCTATTTATGGAAATATACGAGTATGAATAAACGTGGCTGTTATAGGTTTGGGTGGAAAATGGGAAATAAGCGAAAGCTTTACATCTGTTATAAAAATCGACTCTTTTTGGAGCTAAATTTGAGGTTTACACAAAATGAGGGATTGACCCAAGCGTTACTTTAAAAATTTATCAAAATGTTTTTAAAGTAACGCGTTTATTTTTTTAGCTTTTTATATTTTCCCGGAGTAACGCCAACTGTTTTTTTAAACTGTCTGATAAAATGATATTGATTGGCATAACCGCACTTCTCTGCCGTTTCCTCTACCGAGGTATTATCGTATTTTAACATTCTTTTCGCTCTTTGAATACGAACTCGACATAAATCAAGTAATTCATATATTGCGGTGGTGAGCCTAAATTTATACGGCGGCTGTGCGTGCCGCCTTTAATTCTCATTTTCGGTCTTGCCGATAAATCTGTAATAAATTTCTATCGGCATTACCTTTTCGCCGTTTTCGTCCGTTTTTTCGTGAATGACGATTTTTTCAATAAGGCGGTTTAATAAATCTGCCGTGAGCTCTTTTACGGGCGAATACCGTTCTATCAAATCCGCAAAATCTTTTGCCGATTCGGTTTTCTGCTCCGTCCTTGATAATCTCGTCTGAATTTCATCATAACGATTTTTTAATTCATTTTCTTCTTTTTCAAGGCTTGCGGATATTGAAGCGTAACGCTCACTCGATATGCGACCAAAAACCTTATCTTCATACATTGTCTGTAAAACCTTGCTTATCTCATCAAGCCTTTGCGTTATTCTCTGTATTTCCTTTTTAGATAACGCCCTTTCGCCGCTTTGCATATCGTCCGTACTCTGAACAAGCCTTTTTACATACGCCGACTTATCCTCTTTTGACAGCCGTATATGACGGTTAATATCGTCAAGCACAATGCTTTTCAAATTCTCGGCGGTGACGGAATGGTTTGTGCATACGCTTTTCCCTCTGTGAACATACAAATTGCATTGATATTTAGCGGTATTTGTTACGCTGTTTTCCTTTTTGTAGACAAGGCTTGAGCTGCACTCGCCGCAGAATACCAGCCCCCGAAAAACATTATCGGGATTTAATTTGTTTTGCGGCTTTTTGACTGCAATACGCTTTTGAACGGTATAAAATGTTTCCTTGTCAACAATCGGCTCATGCGTGTTTTCAACCCGTATATGCTCACTTTCGGGGCGTGCAATCAGCTTTTTGTCCTTAAATGATTTTGAGGTAAATTTAAGGCTTACCATATTGCCGATATACACCTCGTTTGACAAAACATCTCTGACCGTTGTCTGAAACCAGCTGTACGGATATTTCACCTTTTTGTTTTCACGCATAACGCCGTCTTTATCTCGGACATAAGCGCCGGGCGTGGGAATATGCTCTTTTTTTAAGGCGGTTGCGATAGCACAGCACGATTTGCCGTCCAATGCCATTTGAAACATACGCTTAACGATTTCTGCGTTCTCATCGGGAATTAACTTATGCTTATCCTCCGGCGATTTTCTGTAACCGAACGGAGCAAACACACCCGTAAATTCACCTTTTAACGCTTTGGTTTTATACGAAGAACGGATTTTACGGCTGATGTCGCGTGCATACCATTCGTTGATAATATTTTTGAACGGAGCAAATTCGTTGTCGCCTGTGCTGCTGTCAACATTATCGTTTACGGCGATAAAACGAACATCATATTTCGGAAACATAATCTCGGTGTAATAACCCGTCTGCAAGTATTCGCGTCCAAGTCTTGACAGGTCTTTTACAATAACCGTGCCTACATTTCCGTTTTCTATCTCGGTTATCATTTCTTGAAAGCCTTTGCGTTCAAACGTTGTGCCAGAAACACCGTCGTCTATGAAATACTTGCAGTTGGTGTGTCCGTTTTCGCTTGCAAAATGTTCAAGCATTGCCTTTTGGTTTTGTATGCTCATACTGTCGCCGCCCAAATCATCATCTCGGCTTAATCGGCAGTAAAGAGCCGTTATTTTATTAAATTGCTGTTTCTTATTCATTGATTCCTTCCTTTCCGAACAGCAATTTAAGATATTGTATATTTTAATTATACCGCGCCTTTGAAAATATTTCAATGCCTAATCAAAAATTTCTGTTCTTTTGGTATCTTTTTATTATGAATTATGGTATAATTATAAATTAAGAAAGAAGGACTTGCATTGACCGTAAATTGACTTGAAATTGAGGAAAAAGGAAGTGAAATTTTAATTATGAAAATATGTGATTTCTGCACGGCTGCAAAAATAATACTTGATTTTGTTGCGGTCGGCAAAAGTATAAGCCAGCTTGATTTTATGTATGACTTATTCAAGGACTTTATCGAAAGCGACGAAGGTCTTGACTTTGATTTCGACAACGGGCTTGTGTGCCGTTGGCTGAACGGAACGGCGAAAATAAGCTCTCGTCTTACAAGCTATTATTCCGCAAACGGAAATATTGAAGCAATGGCGATTGACATCGAACAAAATATTTTACCCCTGCTTTACGATAAATTTATGGCGGCAGAGGAACTGTATCATCTGTTGATGAACGATACGACCGTATCGGCTAATCTAAAAAGTGAACTTACAAAAAATTATCCCTATAACAATGATATTGACCTTTCAAATTTCATAAGCCGTGTACTCTTATTTACAATGAACAGAACATTTATCAAACACGATGTCAAGACGAAAGAATTATTATCAACGGGAACGCTTTCACCCATTGTGAAAGATTACATCTATGACATTGTACCGAAGCCCTGCCGTCATTTCTGCGGACGGGAAAGCGACCTTGAAAATATACACGAATTACTGAAAGAAAACGATAAAATATTTTTAACGGGAGTTGCGGGCATAGGCAAAAGCGAGCTTGCAAAGATGTATGCCGAAAAATATAAAAAAGAATATACGAATATTTTGTATTTACGGTATGGCGGAAACTTAAAACAGATGATTGCAGACTGCGATTTTGCCGACGATACGGAAACCGAAACTGACAGCCGTTTTGAAAGGCACAGCCGATTTTTGAAAAGTCTGAAAGAGGACACGCTGATTATCATTGATAATTTTGATATTGTGCCCACACCTGAAAGCGGTTTTGACGATATTATGCAATACCGCTGCAAAATCCTATTTACAACAAGGTGCAGATTTTCGGAATACACGGAATTTGAGGCTTTGGAAATGCCGAAAATTACCCTTATCGGGCTTGCCGAAAAATTTTATGACAAAACCGAACAGAAACTTGAAATTGTAACGCAAATCATTGATGAGGTACACCGTCACACTCTGTCAGTCGAGCTTGCCGCCCGTCTGCTTGCCTGCGGAATATTAAAGCCGAAAAAACTGCTTGCGGAACTGAAAAAATCAAAAAGCATACTGCAAAGCGAGGACAAAATAAATATCGTAAAGGACGGCAGAAACCGGAAAGCAACCTATTACGAGCATATCCACAGGCTTATGTATATTGCCGGACTTGACGGCGAGTGCGGCGAAATATTAAAATGTATGACATTTATTCCCGATGATGGCATAAACCCAAGGCTTTTTGCACGGTGGCTGAACTTAAAAAATCTCAACAGCCTTAACCGGCTAATAGAATACGGAACGATAAAACGGAACGAATTACACAAAATCGTCCTGCACCCTCTGATAAAGGAAATCACGCTTGACGATAAAAAACCGAGTATTTCAAACTGCCAAATTTTTATCACCGGCATACATAATCTGTGCCTTATGCACGGAGCAGACCTGCCGTATCACACTACAATGTTTAAGGTGATTGAAAATATAATCCTGCTTGCAGAAAAGGACGATACGGACAAATACAAGATATTCATAAAAGACGCATTTGCGTATATGGAAAAGTACGCATATCAAAGCGGAATGAAGCTGATTATTGCAGAGCTTGAAACAATAGCGCATAACAATGATGACCGTGCTTTGCTTTTTGATTACAAATCGGCGTATGAGCACATCTGTAATCAAAATATATCCGCCGCTTTGGAATATGAACTGCAAGCCGTAAATTTATGCGATGAAAATACAAATCCGCACCTTATAGCAAATATTTACGCAAATACGGGCGGCTTGTATCACGCAAGCGGAGATGTATTCAAAGCAAAAGAATTTATGGAAAAGGCATATTATATTTTAACGGAAAATAACTTGCAGTACACAGCCGACAGTATTGCTCAAATCTGCAATTATGCCAACCTTGCCGCAAACTTAAGCGAGCCGGAAAAAGCAATAACCGCATTAAAAAAATGTGTGGAATACACAGAAGAAAACAGCGGTATTTATGCGGAGCTTTTATGGAATACAGGCATTATGTATTTGCAGATGAACGATAAGGCAAACGCCGTACCACATTTGAAAAAGGCATTGAATATCTATGCCGAAATTTATGAGGACGAGCCGGAGCTTACGCAGCGGAAAATATACGAACTGCAAGACGCTGTTTCCTCATACGGAATCAACGCACAAAATTTAATATCGGAAAATTAGTCAATTTACGCTCAATTTGCACTCAATGTAAAAAAGCCTCTTTTCCTGTAAACTGAAATTACAGTTTGCAGAGAAAGGAGGCTTTTTTATGTTCAAGAATAAACCGAGAGCAGCGCCTATCGGAAACGCATACCGCAGAAAATGCGGCAAGATTACATTTATTGTTTCATCATTCGGAAATCCCGATACGAAACAAACGGCAGACGATTTGATTTTATCAATGCTGAAAAACAAGGTAAAGGAGCGAAAAGCAGTATGACAGAGGACGAGAAAAAATTATTGCAGGAAAAGCACAGATTAGAGGAAGCAATCGCCCGTGACAGAGTAAAGGAACGCAAGGCGAGAACGCACAGGCTTATCGTTGAGGGTGCAGCTTTAGAAAAGGTTTTACCCGAAATAAAAACGGTAGAAACCGATAATCTGGAGGAATTTTTGCATCGGTATTTTACGGAAAATCTGATGTAAAAGCAACTTATTTCAAGGGGATTTCTATGCGAAAATCCCCTTAATTTCCCTATAAGGGCGCGCTTACTCACCACTTGACCGCAGGTCAAGTGGTGGTACTTGCCGTTGGCAAGCCGTGCGCTCTTGCAGAGAGCTCGTCAAATTCGCTCTGCTCATTCGCCGTAAATTCCGACAGTTTTGTAGTTTTACAAAACAATGCTCCGATAAAATCGGGCATATCGGTATTTCATACCTTGTCGAAATTTCGATAAAACCTGTCGCCGACAGCTTTTATCTTTGATGTGCGTTATCTGTTTCACATCTTCCGCCCACTTTCTTTTTAGGAAAAAGAAACAAAAATGTAACGCAATAGAACGCCGTTTTCGGGGTGTTTAATGGTTATATATTACCCTCTCAAAAACGGCTCCCGAAACCCTTGTATTTACTTGATAAATTATGTTCTATTGCGTGACGGAAAGGAGCAATCCGCTATGGCGATTTATCATTTGGAAGCAAAGGTCATTTCAAGAGGGATTGGGCGCAGCGCCGTTGCCGCTTCCGCATATATGAGCTGTTCCAAAATTTTCAATGATTATGACGGAGTGCAGCACGATTATACAAGAAAACACGGACTTATATATGAACAAGTGCTGCTGCCGCCGCAAGCTCCGCCGGAGTGGCAAGACCGAAGCGTTTTATGGAACGAAGTCGAAGAAGCCGAGAAAACAAAGGATAGTAGGCTTGCACGGGAATTTGTTGTTGCCTTGCCTGTTGAATTAAGCAAGGAACAAAATATATCTTTAATATCCGAATATGCAAAGGACAATTTTGTAGCAGACGGAATGTGCGCCGATTTCTGTATTCACGATACGGACGGACATAATCCACACGCACATATTATGCTGACCGTCCGACCGCTCGACAAAAACGGCAAATGGCAGAGCAAAACCGAAAAAGAATATTTGTGCGTTAAAAACGGTGAGGAAAAAGGTTTTACATCAGCCGAGTTTAAGGCAGCACAGGCTGACGGCTGGGAAAAGCAATATCAGTATTTTGTCGGGAAAAAGAAAGTATATATGCCGCCATCACAGGCAGAGGGTTTGGAGCGAGCTTCAAAATATCCGAAAAGCACGCGCTACGGCAGACAAAATCCCATAACGGAGCGTTGGAACAGTGAGGAGCGGTTGCAAATATGGCGGAAAAGCTGGGCGGATATTTCTAATAAATATCTTGAACTTGCAAAGTCCGAAAGCCGTATCGACCACCGAAGCCATAAAGCAAGGGGCATTGATGAACAGCCGACAATTTATGAGGGGATTTCCGCAAGGATAGTTGAGAAAAAAGGCGGTATTTCCGAACGGTGCGAATTAAATCGGCAAATCAAAGAGGACAACCGTATTTTGCGTGAAATCAAAAAACGGATAAGAAAGCTGACGGAGGCAGTCAAGCGCACCCTGCCCGTCGTTGCGGAAACGCTTGAAAAATTACGCAGTACAATGATTCATTGTCGGTATGTCATAAATTTTGCGGATAGGTGGAAGACCGCAAAGACAACAGAAGCCGCAAGACTGAAAATTCACTGCGATGATTATTCCGCAATTATTTCCGAATTAAAATCAAAAATCAGCGAGCGCAAGCGGAAACAGGACGAAAAAACAAAAACACCGCCGATTAAGATTTTCAAACATAAGGAATTAACGCAAGCTGTCAATGAACTGTCGGAACAAATCGAAGAATTGCGTACAAAGAAAAATACAATTTTGGCAAACCTCAATACAAACGATATTCAGACGGTTAAGACTAAACTAAACGATATTCAAAAAGCCGTTCCCGTTATGGAAAGACACTCAAATGAAAGCAAAACAAGACTTGACAGCGCTCAAAAGGAATATTCCGAGTTAAAGGAACAGGCACAGGAATTTGATACGGAAGAATTACAAAATTTGCGTTATGACATCAGACCACAGTCTGAAAGCGAAACAATATCCGAACTGCAAAAAATTTACGGCGGCTCATTTATTCGGAATATTTATGATACCGCAAAATCCGAAACCGATAAAACCATAGGCGAAACGGACAGGTATTCCGTACGCAAACGGCTTGAAAATTATATAAACAAGAAAAGTGTGCAAAAATCCGAAAATAGCCGCCGTAAACAGGAAAAAGAAAATGAACGGTAGATGTAAAGGACAAGGCTTAATTGAGCAAATAGACAGTTAAAAACACCGTAAAATCAACACTTTTAAGGACGGTTTTGAGCAAGGTAATACCCTAACCCAAAACCGCCCCTAAAATGACTTCTATTTGCTCAATTCGCAAAAAAATTCAAGTCAAGACTTGTGTGAAAGAGGTTGAAAATCTTGTTTTGATATGGGTAATGTATTTATATATTCCGAACAGTTTTATGTGTTAAGACTTGGTTAAAATTTATAAATTCATTAAAATAACATTGACAAATGTAGCTGACTATGTTATACTGATTACAGTAGCTACGAGTGTAATTACACTTAACAAAAATCTTATGACGCATAAGGGGGCATTTTATATGTCAAATGCAAAACACACAATTACCGATTCGGAATACAGTATTATGAAAATTTTGTGGAACTCGGAAAAGAAAATGACGGTATCCGATGTTGTCAGGGCTCTTGACGGAAACGACTGGACGCCGTCTACCGTTTCTACATTTTTGCAGAGATTACTAAAAAAGAATGTTGTATCTTGTGAAAAAAAGGGAAACACAAACTTATATTACCCGATTCTCAAACAAAATGATT
>URAN01000023.1 GCA_900545865.1 uncultured Eubacteriales bacterium | reverse complement strand
CCTGCGACTATTGCAATCTGTCGCAAGCTCTGCTCTTTGCAAGCAAAGCAGGAGCGTTGCTCCGATTTAAATTGTAAATTATATATTTAAGGAATGATTTTACTTATGAAAGAAAAATTGGCCAAGATAAAATCCATGGCGGAGGAGGCTCTCGAGTCGGCAAAGTCAGCTGAGGCTCTGGAAGAGCTGAGAATACGTTTTCTCGGTAAAAAGGGCGAGCTTACTTCCGTAATGAAAGGAATGGGTGCTCTGTCGCCCGAAGAACGTCCGCGTATAGGACAGCTTGCGAACGAAGTTCGTGACTTTATCGGCAGCGAGCTTGAAAAGCAAAAAATAAAAATTCTTGAGGCTGCGCAAGAACAAAAAATCAAGGATGAAACGATTGATGTAACCATCCCCGGAAAGAGCTGTGCCTGTGGCGGAAAGCATCCGCTTACGCTTGCGCTCGAAGATTTGGAGGATATATTTATCGGAATGGGATTTTCTATCGCAGAGGGTCCCGAGGTCGAACTGGATTATTATAACTTTGAGGCGCTCAATATCCCCAAAGACCACCCGGCGAGAGATACCCAGGACACGTTCTATATAAACGACAATGTTGTTTTGCGTACCCAGACATCACCGGTTCAGGTCAGAACAATGGAGATTCAAAAACCGCCAATTCGCATTATTTCGCCCGGCCGCGTGTACCGAAGCGATGCGGTTGACGCAACGCACTCGCCTGTTTTTCATCAGGTAGAGGGGCTTGTTATAGACAAGGGAATTACAATGGCGGATTTAAAGGGAACACTTGAACTGTTTGCAAAAAAACTGTACGGCGAGAGCACAAAACTGCGTTTTCGTCCGCATCACTTCCCGTTTACCGAGCCGAGTGCAGAGGTTGATATTTCTTGCTTTAACTGTGGCGGCAAGGGTTGTCGTATCTGTAAGGGCGAGGGCTGGATTGAGATTCTCGGCTGTGGAATGGTTCACCCCAAGGTGCTTAAAAACTGCGGCATTGACCCCGATGTGTATTCGGGATTTGCTTTCGGAATCGGATTAGAGCGCGTGACACAGTTCCGATATGATGTAACGGATATGCGCTTGTATTATGAAAACGATGTACGTTTTCTTGACCAGTTTTAAGTAGGAGGATTTACAGATGAGATTACCATTATCATGGCTTAAAGATTATATGAATACAGACGGCATAGAAAACGCGGAATATATGCATAAAATGACTATGTCGGGTTCAATCGTTGAGGGAATAGAAAACGCGGCGGATGAGTTTAAAAATGTCGTAACGGGAAAAATTTTAAAGATAGAAAAACACCCGGATGCCGATAAACTCGTTGTATGCCAAGTTGATGTCGGCGAGGATGCACCCATTCAAATAGTAACGGGTGCGACAAACGTATTCGAGGGTGCGGTTGTTCCCGTGGCAAAGCACAAAAGCACCCTGCCGGGCGGCGTAAAAATTACAAAAGGCAAGCTGCGCGGAGTTGAAAGTTTCGGAATGATGTGTTCAACCGATGAACTCGGAATATCGGAGGAACGCGCAACGGGAATACTTATCCTGTCGGACGATACACCGATAGGCGAGGATATAACAAAAGTTCTCGGTCTTGACGAAAATGTGGCGGAGTTTGAAATTACTTCAAACCGCCCCGATTGTATGAGCATTATCGGTCTTGCGCGAGAAACGGCGGCAACGTTTAACCGTCCGTTCAATGTGAACGTGCCTCAGGTTAAAGAAAATTCCGAAAACGCGGCGGATATGGCAAGCGTTGAGATAAGAAACACTGATTTGTGCAGCCGCTATATAGGAAGAATAGTTAAAAATGTCATGATTGCACCGTCGCCCGAATGGATGCAAAAGAGACTTAAAGCTTGCGGAATACGTGCAATCAACAATGTTGTCGATATAACAAACTATGTTATGCTTGAATACGGACAGCCGATGCACGCGTATGATTTGGACCACGTTGAGGGCAAAAAGATAATTGTCAGAAATGCTGAAAAAGACGAAAAACTTGAAACCCTCGATGACCAGCCGAGAATGCTCGGCGAATCGATGATTGTGATTGCCGATGAAAAGCGCGCCATCGGCGTTGCCGGGGTTATGGGCGGCGCAAATTCAGAGGTTTGCGATGATACGACAACCGTACTTTTTGAATCGGCGTGCTTTAATGCGGCGGCTGTCCGCAAGGGCGCAAAGGCTTTGGGAATGCGTACGGACGCGTCGGCGCTGTTTGAAAAAGGTCTTGACAGCGAGAACTGTTTGCCTGCGATAAACCGCGCTTGCGAACTTATGGTACAGCTCGGGGCAGGTGAGGTTGTTGGCGGAATTATAGACGAATATCCGATTAAAAAGCAACAGCTCGTTCTCGATTTTGAACCCGAAAAGATGAATGCGTTTTTGGGTATGGATATTCCCTGTGATGAAATGGTTGAGATGCTTGCAAGATTAGACTTTAAGGTTGAAAATGATAAAGTATATGTTCCGACTTATCGCGGTGACATAGAGGGCGTGGCGGATATTTCCGAAGAAGTGGCAAGAATCTATGGTTATGACCGCATTCCGACAACCCTGATGAAAGGCGAAATGGTTGCGGGCGGCAAGACGGATAAGCAAAAGCTCAGAGATACGGTGAGAAACTGTCTTGCGGCGAACGGTTTGTATGAGATTATAACATACTCGTTTATCGACCCCAAAGAAAACGCAATGGTTCGCATACCCGAGGATGACAGCCGCAGCAACTTTGTGCGTATAACGAATCCGCTCGGAGCGGAAAACAGTGTAATGAGAACGGATATGACATCATCTCTGCTCAAAACGCTGCGTACGAATTATACGCGCCGAAACGCACAGGCGGCATTGTTTGAACTCGGTACGATATTTACACCGATTGAGGGTGAGCAATTACCGAGAGAAACTCAACAGATTGCCGTCGGAATGTACGGCGAATATGATTTTTATTCAATAAAAGGAGTTATCGAAGCACTTTTTGAAAAGGTCGGCATTTACGATTGCATCTATGTTGCGTGCAAGGATAACCCGACATATCACGGCGGACGCTGTGCCGAAATCCTGAGCGGTGACAAAAAGCTCGGTATAATCGGACAGATTCATCCGTCGGTAAGTGCGGAATTTAAAATTGATACAGACGTGTATGCGGCAATAATCGACTTTGAGGTTTTGAACGAACTTGCGGATATGCAAAGACATTATGTACCGCTGCCGAAATTCCCTGCCGTGACGCGTGATATAGCCGTAACATTGGACAAGGATGTTGAGGTCGGTGAAATTGTCAAGATAATAAAGGCAAACCGCAAGGGCATAATTGAATCATATAATCTGTTTGATATATATGAGGGCATTCAGGTCGGAAAGGGTAAAAAGAGCGTTGCTTACTCGCTCACATTCCGCAGCGCGGACAAAACTCTGACCGATGATGACGTAAACCCGATAGTGAATACAATATTAAAACAGCTTGAAGAAAAACTCGGAGCACAGCTCAGATAATATTTGGCACAAGCCGATAAAAATATATTTATAAAAAGGCAAGGGTGAGGTTTATGGATTTCAAAGGAAACAATGACTTACAAAACACGGTAAAATTCGATGTCAAGACCGAAAGGCCTATGGCACCGAGAGAAATTCTGACAAGAGTTCACCGAGCTTTATCGGAAAAAGGGTATAATCCGACAAATCAAATCGTAGGATATATTTTGTCGGACGACCCGTCTTATATTACATCTCACAACGGCGCGCGAAGCTTAATTCGCAAGCTCGAAAGAGATGAAATATTGGAAGAACTCGTTGACTTTTATGTTGAGCATACAAAATGCGAAGACAAATAATCAAAATCTCGACCGCATATTCCCCTCGGAATATGCGGTCGTATTTTGTAATTTACGGCGGTAAAGTGCGGTCGGGTCGCTCGGATTCTGGCATAAACCCGACATAAAATAAATATAATATGTAATAAATCGTAAAATCAATGTAACTGTTGTGCAATATTACAACAACGCAACAAAAATTTTGTTGGTTTTATTCAAAAAAATATTGATAAAAAAACGGGCAAACCATATAAAAACATTGGTATTTAAGTAGAATTGCATTAAGTTTATAATTTGTTTATAAATACTTTATATTTTAGGTATATAAAGAGAGTAGAATTAATTCGGAGGATAAAACGAATTAATTTTTAAAGAGTGAAATTAATTAAAATTAAAGATAAATAAAACGAAAATGAAAATCAAAAATCGATTTTTCATAAAACGCGGGGCGTGGCCTTGCGGCATCAAAATACATAAACAGATATAAAACCCGATTTACAGTATGCAATGCTTTATAATTGGGTTTTTGTATCGGATAAGGGATGTCGCGGCTTGGAGGACTTGTGTTTTGGAGAAAGGGATTTTTAATCGGCTGACGAACAGCCAAAGGGAGAGAAAATGAAAGCTATAATTATTTTCAATTGTGTAATTTCGGTTATTTTTACGATGTGTTACGCATATCAGTTCTTTTACATCTTTGTGGGACTGCTTAAAAAACCGATGGTGTTTAAAGAAAAGAAAAAGCACTGTTTTGCGGTTGTTATCTCGGCGAGAAACGAAAGCGGAGTTATAGGCAATCTTATAAAGAGCATACAAAGCCAAAAGTATCCGCGCGAGCTGGTCGATGTCTTTGTTGTCGCCGATAACTGTACGGATGATACCGCACAGGTGGCAAGAGATGCGGGTGCGATTGTATATGAGCGGTTTAATAAAGAACAGGTCGGCAAGGGTTATGCCCTTGACTGGATGTTCAATATTATAGAAACAAAGCATTCGGAAAAAGGTTATGAAGGTTATATAATTTTTGATGCGGACAACATTCTTGACCCGAATTATATTGCCGAGATGAATAAGGTGTTTGACAACGGCTATCGCATAATAACGAGTTATCGTAACTCAAAGAACTATGATACTAACTGGATTACCGCAGGATATTCGCTTTGGTTTTTGAGAGAGGCGCGTTATCTTAACAACGCGAGAATGCAGCTCAATACAAGCTGTGCCGTTTCGGGTACGGGATTTTTGGTAAGCGCCGATGTTATCCGCGAAAACAACGGATGGATTCATCATCTTTTGACCGAGGATATTGAGTTTACAACCGACAGCATCATTCACGGCGAAAAGATAGGATATTGTGCAAACGCAATCCTTTATGATGAACAGCCGACAACATTGCATCAGTCTTATACACAAAGACTCAGATGGGCAAAAGGTTTTTATCAGGTGTTCAAGAATTATGGCGCAAAGTTGGTTAAGGGTATATTCAAAGGCAGCTTTTCGTGCTTTGATATGCTTATGACGATTATGCCGGCAATGCTTTTGACTCTGTTCAGCATTGCGGTCAATATTGTTGCCATTCCGATAGGAATCATAAACCGCTCGCCTGAGCTTAACACGCTTATAATCACCTTGGTACAAACAATAGGAAACTTTTATCTTATGTTTTTGCTTATGGGAACAATCACCACGATTACCGAATGGAACCAGATTCATTGCAGCAAGCCAAAACGTATCTTATATCTGTTTACGTTCCCTCTGTTTATGCTGACATATGTTCCTATCGCGGTTATCGCGCTTTTCCGCAAGATTGAATGGAAGCCGATAAATCATTCGGTATCAAAGTCGCTTGAGGAAATTTGCGGTGAAGAAATTACCGCCTGAATTTGCAAGTCTCTATTATTATTTTATATTTAAACAAACAAGAATCTCGTTTCACGGGGTTCTTGTTTGTTTTTGGATTCTGCGGAATCCCGTTATATTAAAATTAATTTTCGTCTTGTGTTACGTTAAGGGTCTTTCCGTCACTTGATACCGAAACGGTTCCGTCTTTGGTGAGATATATTTTGCCGTCATCTTTTTCGCCGCAATCCATTACAACGCAATGATTTTGGGTACGCATAACTATCGCGTCCGCTTTTCCGACCTTTAAAACAGAAAATTCAAACGTTCCGTATGTCTCGGGTGCATCGGTTTGAGTTTTTTGAGAGCATCCGCACAAAACCGGAATCAGGGCAAAAAGAATACAGATAAGTCTTTTTTTGTACTTCAACGAAATCACCTCGGTTAATTAAGATACGCATTATTATAAAGCATAAAAGTTAAAAATAGATTAAAACCGATATGTTCGGCGCAATTTAATTACCGAATTTAAAACCAAAATTTAAACGTCATTATTTTTATATTTCGGGCAATAATGATTTATGGGGAGTTGATGAAAATGAAAAATAAAAATAAAAATAAAAGGAAAGAAGAAAACCCCGAGATTTTAAGAGAGAACCGTCAAAATAATTTTGACGATGATGAAATCGGAATAACTCTGTTTCCCGGTGCATTTCCGGGCAGCACGGTTTCATCAACGGAAAGCACGGGATTGATTCAGGTTATTCCGTTTACTTCCGAACAGCTCACCGCTTACGATGATGTCTACAGCTATCGCAGAACAAAACCAACAGCAAAAAAAGAAAAAGAGCGTGCGGCTGAGTTATAAGACATTCGGACGGAGGGATTTCCCTCCGTCCGAAATTATATTTGCCCCAAAGAATATATGGACGCCGATATTCGGCAGCCGAAAATTAATTCAGAATATCGAACCAAATCGAAAAAAATGACTTGATTTTTTGAAAAAGTCCCTCATCGGAGCACGGCTTTGAAACACACTCTATATCACAATCGGCGACCAAATCGGCGTTTCTTTTAAAAATTTCCTCTCCCGATGAAATGTCGGTTATGACAACGGTTACCTCGCCTATCTTTTCGTCTTTTTTCAGCGGTGCCGAAATTTCGGGATAAATGCTAAGCTCGGTGCTCGACTTTTCGGTTTGCGTTATCGGATAATCGATATTTTCGGTCGGGACAGCGGCAACGCTTTTTCCGTCCGAGCCGATTACATCCGTGCGGCAAAGCGGAATGTCCGCACCTATGACGGTTGTCATTTTATAATTTTCAAAACCGAAATTCAAAAGATTTTGGTGGTCGCTCCAATCATCGGGCGCATTTAATGTTACACAAATAAGGGTCATATTATCGCGCCGTGCCGCGCTGACGAGACACCTGCCGGCGGTTTTGGTAAAACCCGTCTTTACGCCGATACAGCCGTCATACATCGATAAAAGCTTGTTATGATTTTTGATTACACGCGGATAAACAGCGCCGCTGTCGTCTATCCGATGAGTTTTTGTCGCAACGATTTCGGCGAAAATCGGATTTTTTAAGGCGTATGCGGTAATTTTAGCCATGTCGCGCGCGGTCGAATAATGCTCATCATTCGGCAAGCCGTTTGGATTTGAGAGGTGTGTGTCCGCCGCGCCGATTTCGCCGACCTTGTTGTTCATAAGTTCGACAAACGCCGATTCATCGCCCGAAACCGCTTCGGCAATCGCAACCGCGGCATCGTTGCCCGATGATAACATAAGACCGTATAAAAGGTTGCGCATACTGATTTTTTCGCCTTTTTGAAGATACATACTTGACCCCTCAACGCCTGCTGCGTTTTCCGATATTTCTATTGTGCGGTCTATGTCAAAGCCGTCGCTTTCGAGGGCGGTGACGGCGGTTATTATTTTGGTGGTGCTTGCCATGGCGAGCCGCTCATCGGATGATTTTGAAAACATAACCCGACCCGTTTCGGCATCAATCAATATTGCCGAATGTGCCGAAATTTGCGGAGCGGCATCCGCCGCCGCTCCGCAGAATATAAGTATAAACAGAGTCAAAATAACCGCAAAAAGTTTTTTCACCCAATCGCCCCCAAAAAAGTCGGTAACAGAACAATACTATGGTTTATTTTATGCAGAACCGTTCGGCATTATTCGATATAATGTGTATTACATAATGTATTCGTTTTTAGAATCTATATCTATTATACATAATATATTACAATAATGCAAGAGGTGATTTTTGAAAATGAGCAAATTTATCCCGAAACAATATAAAAAAGAGCCGATAACGCTCAGAATTGATATAGAAAAGCTGAAAGAAATAGACAGACTCGCCGCACAATATGATTTAAGCCGCAGCGCGTTCATCAATCAGTGCATAGATTATTCAATAGAACATATGCGGTCGGATTCGGAGGAATAAAATTTTGCCGCAGGGTTGTTGCTGTATAAAACAAGCCTGCGGCGTTTTTTACGCTTTAATCTTGGTAAAGATAAGCTTTCGTATAATTTCAACGGGGAATATGGTAAGAGCGGCAAGCAGAACAACAGTCCATTCCCGAATATTTAACCCGGCGGTGCGAAGGATGCTGCCGCCGAAATAAGTCATAAGTATCTGAACAACCATTATTCCCGACATAACAATTAAGAATTGTTTGTTAAGCGAAATATTTTCAAGCAGGTCAATCCCGTCACACCGCGCATTGAACGCGTTAAACACGCTTATAAATATAAAAAACGTAAAGTATCCCGTGTAAAAATATATATCACCCGGCGCCGAGCGGAAAACATCTCGGATTGACGGCGATATAAAAAACAACAGGCTCAGGGTGCATATAAAAAGCCCGTCTGTTATTATCGCATTCCACATACCGCGGTCAATAATATCTTCATCGCGCTTGCGCGGTCTTTGCGACATAAATCGGTTAAGCGCCGGTTCGCCGCCGAATGCAATCGCGGCGAGGCTGTCAATCATAAGATTTGTCCATATCATCTGTGAAATGTCAAGAGGTTTTTCAATTCCGACAATCGGGCCGAGCATCGAGACCGTTACCGCCGCAACGTTAATTGTGAGCTGAAATCTTATGAATTTCTTTATGCTGTTGTATATCGTCCTGCCGTATAAAACGGCGTTGCGCACCGACTTAAAATTATCATCGAGAATAACTATGTCCGCCGCCGCTGCCGCCGCTTCTGCGCCGCCGCCCATTGCGAACCCCACGTCCGCACGTTTTAGAGCCGGTGCATCGTTTACGCCGTCCCCCGTCATTCCCACAACCATATTGAGCCGCTGTGCAAGCCGCACAAGGCGGCTTTTGTCGGACGGCATCGCCCTTGCGACAACGCACAGCCGCGGAAGTATTTTCGTTACCTCGCTGTCTGTCATTTGTGCAAGCTCGGTTGAGCTGATAACTTTTTTACCACTTGTCAAAAGTCCCGCTTCTTCCGCAATTGCCGCCGCGGTTTCGGCGCGGTCACCGGTAATCATCACAACTTGTATACCGGCGCGCGTCACATCGGCAATCGCCGCACGCGCCTCAGAGCGGACATCATCGCGTATAGCCGCAACGGATATAAGAGTCATTCCGTTCGGAATTTCATCGCGATACCGTCCGTCATACACGGCGATGGCGATAAGCCGCATTGTTCGCTCTGTTGCATCGGATATTTTGGCTTTTAAACTTGAGCTTATTTTTTGCTTTTCGCCGTTGGCATCAAAACAGTGGGTGCATTTTTCCAGTATTTTTTCGGGCGCGCCTTTTATGAGGGTGACGTGACGGCCGTTGTTGACTTCTGCCGCGGAATATTTTTTATCCGAACAAAAGGGGACGTTTAATATTATGTCGGCACCGTTCAGCCGTGCGCCGCGACGCCCCGTAAATTTGAGAATTGCTTTTTCGGCGGCGTTGCCGCCGATTATGTCCTTGCCCGAAAAACGCGCCGAGCTGTTTGCGGCGGCGGACAGACCGAACCACCGAGACAGCCCGAACGGAATATCCGAAAAGGTTTTATATTCCCTGCCCGTGCCGTCAAGCACATACATTATCCGTGGCTTGCCCTCGGTAATCGTCCCGGTTTTATCGGTAAAGAGTATGTTTATGCCGCCTGCCGTTTCAATTCCGACAAGCCGCCGCACAAGAACGTTTGCTTTAAGCATTTTTTTCATATTGAGCGAACACACGATTGCAATCATAAGCGGTAAGCCCTCGGGAACGGCGACAACAATGACGATTATTCCTATAATCACCGAACTTATTATGTCGGATATGACCTGTGCCGTGTCGGAAAAATACCCGGCAATCATAACGGGGTCGAATTGTTGTGCGAATACGGCGTTGTTTAAAAAACTTATAATGACAATCAAGACCGCCGATATGCACCCGAACTTGCTTATGCTTGCGGCAAGTTTGGCAAGCTTTATCGACAGAGGGCTTTCGGGAATTTGCTCCTGTGCCTCGTGTGTGAGCTTTCCGTAAACGGTGTTGTCGCCTATTTCGTCCGTGTACATTACCGCCTCGCCCGAACAAACAACACTGCCTCTGAAAACGCTGTAATCATTCCAAAAATCGTTAAATGCCGTTTTTTTCGGCGGAGTTGCACCGCATCGTTTTTCAATCTCTTCGCTTTCGCCGTTGAGCGGCGATTGGTCAACCTTTATGCTGCCGCCGAAAATCCTTCCGTCCGACGGAATAAGGTCGCCGCTTTGCAAAAGCACCGCGTCACCCTTAACGATGTCGGATGTGGGTATCTCACACAGCTTTCCGTCACGAAAGACTTTGCTTTTGGTGTTTGACGCCTGTTCTCTGAGCTTGTTAAAGGTGCTTTCGTTGCTGTGCTCCGAAAGCGCAGAAACGAATGTTGAGATAATGACCGAGAGCAGAATGCCCAAGCATTCGTGCCAGTCAACCTTGCCTAAAAAAGTGAAAAATACATTTATCCCCAACGCTATCAAAAGGACGGTTATTATCGGGTTGTCATAGTTTTCGAAATAGGTTTGCCAAAAGGTGCGCGTCTTTCGCGCGGTGAGGCGATTTGTTCCGTGCTTGCGCGCCGATTCCTTTACCTCTGACGAGGTAAGCCCCTGTATATTATTCATACGGTTATCATCCTTTCGGTGGATTAAGTTTATAGAGGTATATCAAAATATAATTTCGTCTGTTTTAAACTTATGCGGACAAGATGAGTTTTATAACCGTGCCTGTCTTTAAATTCACGGGATTAAAAACCTGTATCAACTTTTTGTTTCATAGGAATAAATTACCTAATTTGGAACTTTTAGCGACAATGTTTTTAAAAAGAGGTTGACATAATATTAATGCGACATTAACAAAAGGCGGATAATGGTGCATTTTAAGGTGTTTTGCTAAGACTCGAAATTTTTTGTAAAGTAAATGTAAAAAGTTTCTTATTTTGTGAGATAATATTATTGTCAACAGGGAACGGCTTTTTCGGTAAGCATTGGAATTCGAAAGTTGTCAGTGCGGTTTTTATTTCAATCGCATAAAACCGCTCGGAGAGTTCGGCTTAACCGTTAATGCGAGAGGTATCATATCACAGGAGGATGAGCTAATGAACATTAAACTTTTGACGGAAGACGGCGAAAACGCCGTGGTGGAATTCGAGATTACGGAGAATGCGGGCGCGGAGGACAGATGCTTTGGAATATCGGCAACAATGACGATTGACGGAAGTATCGCCGAGCGCAGCGCTGTCGAGGAACGATTTTTCACCCGAGATGAAGCGGAGAAAACCGTTGCTATGTTGTGCAAATATCAAGTGACCCCATGTACCTTGTGCGATGTTTTATAAACAACGCGCTTTGCATTTACATTATGCACTCAAACAATTTAAAAACTTATAAACCTTAAAATACTCAAAAAGACTTTTTTTCGTCATGGGGTTGCGACAGCGGCTTTGCGTTTCGGCGCAGAGCCGCTGTTTTTTTAATGAACAGATTTATATCATACGAAATATATGTTGCCCTTTGTAGGGGACGGCCTCCCGGACGTCCCGAGCACACGAACAACCGCCGTGAATTTTGCGGATAATCATAAAAAACGCTGTCGCTTATTTTATGGCTGTAAATTTAATAATTAAAATCTTGACTTTTATCCGAAAAAAGTGTAAAATTAATCTATAATGCCATAATAGTGTTAATTATGTAAATTCAGAATAATATATCGGAGGATAAAAATGGATAATAACAAACTTGCGGAGCTATTGTTTCCGCACATAGACAAAACACCCGAATATTATGAAAACCTATACCCCGAGCGGAATCTCGGCGAGGGTGCAAAGGTAACGAGAATCGGACCCAGCCCGACCGGCTTTGTTCATCTCGGAAACCTGTATAATGCGATAATCGGCGAAAGACTTGCACACCAAAGCGGCGGAGTGTTCTATCTTCGTGTTGAGGACACGGACGCAAAGCGTGAGGTTGAGGGTGCGGTTGAACTTGTTTTGTCGGCAATGGATTACTTTGGAATACATTTTGACGAGGGCGTGACCGAAAATGACGGTCAAAATGGCGCATATGCACCGTATCGCCAGCGTCTCAGAGAGGACATATACAAATGTTTTGCGAAAGAACTCGTTAAAATGGGTCTTGCGTACCCTTGTTTCTGCAGCGAAGAAAAGCTTTCGCAAATGCGCGAAACACAGATGTCTCAAAAACTTAATTTCGGATATTATGATGAATGGGCTGTATGCCGCAATCTTGAATATGACGAGATCAAAGCGAAGATAGATAACGGCGAAAAGTATGTTTTGCGTTTCCGCAGCGGCGGAAATATAGAAAATACTGTAACGGTATTTGACGGAATCAGAGGAGAGCTTAACTTGCAAGAGAATTATCAGGATTTTGTCTTGCTCAAATCGGACGGAATACCGACCTATCACTTTGCGCATGTAATAGACGACCACCTTATGCGAACAACCCACGTTGTCAGAGGCGAGGAATGGCTTTCGACCTTGCCGATACACGTTCAGCTTTTCGACACGTTCGGCTGGAAGCGCCCGATATACTGTCATACGCCCGTACTTATGAAGATGGACGGCGACCATAAGCGTAAGCTTTCAAAGCGTAAAGACCCCGAACTCGGTTTGGATTATTATCGTTCTGAGGGGTATCTGCCCGAAGCGGTGTTTGAGTATCTTATGACGGTTTTGAACTCAAACTTTGAGGAATGGCGAGACCAAAATCCCGACAGACCGATTGACGATTTTGAGTTTACGCTTGAAAAAATGAGCAACTCGGGTGCGCTGTTCGATTCACTTAAATTAGAGGATATAAGCCGTGAAATAATCTTTCGTATGTCGCCCGATGAGATTTATGAAAAGATGTCGGAGTGGCTCAAAGAATATGACGGCGAGTTTTATAAACTGTTTACGCGCGATAAGGCTTTGACTTGCGCGGCGATAAATGTCGGCAGAGACGCGGCGCGTCCGCGTAAGGACTTGACGAACTGGAAACAAGCACGTGAGTTCTTGTCTTTATACTATGACGAAAGTCTTGTGCAAGAGGCGGAATATCCCGAGAACGTAAGCGCAGAGGACAGAGCCGAGATAAAGCGCCGCTATCTTGACGGATATGACCATGCGGACGACAATTCGGGGTGGTTCGGAAAAATCCGCGAGATTACCGCGGATTTGGGATACGCGGTCAAACCAAAGGACTTTAAAAAGAATCCCGATATGTATAAAGGCAGCATAACCGATGTCAGCAACGTTATCCGCGTTGCCCTGACGGGAAGATGCAATTCGCCCGATTTGTGGGAGATATGCCACATAATCGGCGAGGACGCAATGCGCCGCCGCATCGAGGCAATACATTAATTCGGCAGGAGGACAAAAGATTATGAAAGACAACTCAAATAAAGACTATATCAAGAAAAAAGTGAGTATTTTTGATATGGAAAGACCGAAGTTTCCCAAACGTGCCGTGGTAACGGGTGGAATGCCCTACGGCAACAAAAAGCTGCATTTCGGCCATGTTGGCGGAATGTTCGTTCACGCCGATGCGGCGGCAAGATTCTTGCGCGACCGAATCGGAAAAGAAAATGTAATTTTTGTATCGGGAACGGATTGTTACGGCTCGCCGATAGCCGAGAGCTATCGCAAACTCAAAGAGGACGGGTTTGACGGAACGATTGAGGATTTTGTAAAAGAAAACCACGAAAGTCAAAAGCGTACCCTTGATGAATATGAGATAAGCCTTGACCTTTTCGGTGCATCGGGTCTCGGGCATACCAAAGAAGTTCATGCCAAAGTCAGCCGCGAGCTTATGGAGCTTTGGCACAAAAACGGATGGCTCGAAAAGCTTGTCACGTCACAGTTTTATGACGCAAAAGCAGGTCAGTTCTTAAACGGCAGACAGGTTGTCGGCAAATGCCCCGTTGAGAATTGTACGTCTGACAAAGGTTATGCCGATGAGTGTTCGATGGGGCATCAGTATATGCCCGAGGAGCTTATAAATCCTAAAAGCACACTTACGGGCGATACCCCCGAGATGCGCGATGTTGCGAATTGGTACATCGATTTGACAAAGTTTAAAGAACTTTTGGAGGATTTTGTTGACGATATTTCAAACCGAGAGGACGTGCGTCCTCTTGTGTCGAACACGATAAAAGAGTTTATGACAAAGCCGCTTGTTTATATAAAGAACGAGTTTGCGGATGCGTATGAAGAAATAAAAGACAAAATGCCGCCGCACAGGCTTGATTCCGCGGCAAACAAGACATCGTTTTCACTTGAATTTGATGACCTTGACGCGCGCGACAAGGCGCGTGACTTGCTGAACGAAAATTCGATACGTTTCCGTGCTGGAAAAACGCTTGTTCCGTTCAGACTTACGGGAAATATCGAGTGGGGCGTGCCTGCGCCCGTGCTTGACGGCGAGGAAGGCTTGACAATCTGGGTATGGCCCGAATCTCTTTGGGCGCCGATTTCGTTTACAAAAGCGTACCTCGAACAGTGCGGAAAGCCCGATGATGAGTGGAAAAAATATTGGTGCAGCGATGACTCGGGAATATATCAGTTTATCGGACAGGACAACATTTATTTTTACGGCATTGCCGAGCCTGCGCTCTTTATAGCGACCCAGGGCAAAGAAAACCTGACGGCACATCCCGAGGATGGACAGCTTAAAATGCCTACCCTTGTGGCGAATAATCATATATTGTTCATTAACAAAAAGGCGAGCAGCAGCGGAGCGGTCAAACCCCCGATGGCGGAGGAGCTTTTGGAGTATTACCTGCCCGAACACCTGCGCGCGCACTTCCTCGGACTTGGGTTGGGGTTGAAAAGCGTAAGCTTTCAGCCAAAGCCATTTAACCCGGCGGCGTCAGAGAATGAAGCCGACCCCGTAATGAAAGAGGGCAAGCTCTTGTCGAATGTGTTCAATCGAGTTGCGCGTTCGTGTTTTTATACCGCGCAAAAGTATTTTGACGCAAAGATGCCGCTCGGCGAGGTTGACGAGGACGTTCTGACAGGTGCAAAAGAGGTTATATTAAAGTATGAGCGTGCAATGTATAAATTCGAATTCCATAAGGTAATGAGCCTTATGGACGAATATATAAGAAGCGCAAACAAGTATTGGTCAAAGAATATCTCGGCGGCAGACGCGGCGGATGATAATGAGATGCGCCGCAAGGTTTTGGTCAACGCCTTTCATATGTTAAAGACTGCAACGATGCTTATGCATCCGATTGCGCCGCAGGGCTGTGAAATGCTCAGAGAATATTTGAATTTCGGCGAAGATTTTTGGCCTTGGGACAATATATTCAAGACCTGTGCCGAGTTGTGCGGCGATGAGAGCGAACACGAAATAAAGTTCCTCGAACCGAGGATTGACTTCTTCCCGATGTATCGCTCGGAAGAATAATATTTATATAAAAGAAGAATCCCGACGGAATTTTCCGTCGGGGTTCTTTTAAATGCGTAAATTACAGACTCAAAAGATAATTATTGCTTGAATATTCCAATATGTGGCACAGATATGTGTTTAAAATTCAAAAAAATATGAATTTTTTTTGAAAAATATTGCGCATACGCCGTTTATGTGCTATAATACAAAGATGATAGTTTATATAATGGGTTAACAGGGTTATTTTTTAAATATACAGACAATATTCGGAGGTGCATAATCTTGTTTAAAATTGTCAAGAAAAAGGTTCTCAATCCAACGGTATCTCAAATCGTTGTTGAGGCACCGTACATCGCAAAAAAGGCAGAGCCGGGTCAGTTCATAATTTTAAGAATTGACGAACAGGGCGAGAGAATTCCCTTTACCATTGCCGACTTTGACCGCGAGGCGGGTACGGTTACGGTTATTTTCCAGATAGTAGGTATGACAACCGAGCGCTTGAACGAGCTGAACGAGGGCGATTATTTGCTCGATTTTGTCGGTCCGCTCGGCGTTGCATCGCACTTTGACGGCGTTAAGTCCGCGGCGGTTATCGGCGGCGGATTGGGTACGGCGATTGCTTACCCCCAGGCAAAAAAACTTAATGCAATGGGCGTTCGCGTTGATATGATTAACGGGTTCAGAAATTCCGACCTCGTGATTATTGAGGATGAGTGCAAGGCGGCGTGTACAAATTTATACACGATGACCGATGACGGCTCAAACGGCAATAAGGGTTTTGTCACCGCCAAGTTAGAAGAGCTTATAAAAAACGGCGAAAAGTATGATGTTGTTATTGCGATAGGTCCGCTTGTTATGATGCGTGCGGTCTGTGAGCTAACAAAAAAATACGGAATAAAAACGATAGTAAGTATGAACCCCGTAATGATTGACGGTACGGGAATGTGCGGCGGATGCCGCATTACAGTCGGCGGCGAAACAAAGTTCGCCTGTGTTGACGGACCGGATTTTGACGGACATCTTGTCGATTTCGATCAGGCAATACGCCGTTCGAAAATGTTTGCAAAATCGGAAAGAGAGAGCCGCGAGGCTCACAGATGCAGACTGGAGGGAATGAACAATGCCTAATATGTCACAAAATAAAGTAGAGATGCCTGTTCAAGAGCCGAATGTCAGAAATAAGAATTTCAGCGAGGTTGCTCTCGGTTATACCGAAGGAATGGCAATCGAGGAGGCTCAGCGATGTCTGAACTGTAAGCACAGACCTTGTATGGGCGGATGTCCCGTAAACGTAAAAATCCCCGAATTTATTGCGCTTGTTGCAGAGGGAAAGTTTGAGGACGCATATCATAAAATTCAAGAGACAAGCTCTCTCCCGGCGGTTTGCGGACGCGTATGTCCCCAAGAGAACCAGTGCGAAAAGTACTGTGTTCGCGGTATCAAGGGCGAACCGGTCGCAATAGGCAGACTTGAAAGGTTTGTTGCGGATTGGTATATGAAAAACGGAAAGGCGGCAACACAAAAACCCGAGCATAACGGCAAAAAGGTTGCTGTTGTCGGTGCCGGCCCGGCAGGTCTGACTTGTGCCGGTGATCTTGCCAAGATGGGTTATGCGGTTTCGGTCTTTGAGGCGTTTCACACCGCGGGCGGCGTTTTGGTTTATGGTATCCCGGAATTCCGTCTGCCGAAAGATATAGTAAAGTCAGAAATTGAAAAGCTCAAAGATATAGGCGTTGAGATAAACACCGATATGGTTATCGGAAAGGTTCTGTCGATTGACGAGCTGCTCGGCGATGAGGGGTTTGACGCGGTGTTCGTGGGAACGGGCGCAGGATTACCGTCATTTATGAATATTGAGGGCGAAAGCTTAAACGGCGTATATTCGGCGAACGAATTTTTGACAAGGGTAAACCTTATGAAAGCTTATCGCTTCCCCGAATACGACACCCCGATTTATATGGGAAAAGACGTTGTTGTTGTCGGCGGCGGAAACGTTGCGATGGACGCGGCGAGAGTTGCGAAACGTCTGGGTGCGGAAAATGTAAGTATCGTGTACAGGCGCAGCGAAGAAGAAATGCCGGCACGCCGTGAGGAAGTTTTGCACGCAAAGGAAGAAGGCATTGACTTTAAGCTCCTTTGCAATCCGACCAAGATTCTCGGAACGGATGACGGCTGGGCGCAAAAGGTTGAATGTATCCGTATGGAACTCGGCGAACCCGATGCATCGGGGCGCAGACGTCCCGTGCCGATTGAGGGCAGCGAATTTGCGATTGATGCCGAAGTTGTTGTCATTGCAATAGGTCAGACACCGAATCCGCTTATAAAGAATACAACGCCCGACCTTGAAACAAACAGCCGCGGCTGTATTGTTGCAAAGGACGAGAGCGGTGTAACCACCAAAACCGGAGTATGGGCAGGCGGTGACGCGGTGACGGGTGCGGCAACCGTTATTCTCGCAATGGGCGCAGGAAAGAGCGCCGCACAGGCGATTGACGAATACCTTAAAAATAAGGATAACTAATATCAGGTTCACACATAAACACGAGAAAAATTAAATTTATATATATTCACGAATTGTTGCAGAGGTAAATTTGCGCAATCCGATTATTAAAAAAAGGAGATGTCAGAAATGGCAATTAAAAATGAATATCTCAAAAAGGTATTTGCACAGGTTCAGTCAAGAGATAAAAATGAACCCGAATTCTTACAGGCAGTAGAGGAAGTTTTGGAATCTCTCGAATCGGTTGTTGAAAAGCACCCCGAGTATGAAAAAGCAGGCCTTTTGGAAAGACTTGTTGAACCGGAAAGAATTATTACGTTCCGTGTTCCCTGGGTTGATGACAACGGCAAAACTCAAGTAAACAGAGGTTTTCGTGTTCAGTTCAACAGTGCAATCGGTCCTTACAAGGGCGGTTTGAGATTCCATCCGTCGGTATACCTCGGAATAATCAAGTTCCTCGGATTTGAACAGATTTTCAAGAATTCTCTTACCGGTCTGCCGATTGGCGGCGGCAAGGGCGGCAGTGATTTTGACCCCAAGGGTAAGTCTGATGCTGAAGTAATGAGATTTTGTCAGAGCTTTATGACCGAGCTTTCAAAGCACATCGGCGCGGACACCGACGTACCGGCAGGCGACATCGGCGTAGGCGGCAGAGAAATCGGATTCTTGTACGGTCAGTATAAGAGATTGCGCAACGAGTTCACGGGCGTTCTCACAGGTAAGGGTCTTACCTATGGCGGAAGCCTTGCAAGAACAGAGGCTACAGGTTACGGCTTGTGCTATTTCACCGATGCTATGCTCAAAGATAACGGAAAGTCATTCAAGGGTCAGACCGTTGTTGTATCGGGTTCGGGTAACGTTGCGATTTACGCTGTTGAAAAGGCAACCGAGCTTGGCGCAAAGGTTGTTGCTATGTCCGACTCAAACGGATATGTATATGACAAGAACGGTATCGACCTTACGGCTGTAAAACAGCTCAAAGAGGTTGAGAGAAAGAGAATCAAGGAATACGTTGCTACACATCCCGAGGCTGAATATCATGAAGGATGCAAGGGTATCTGGAACGTTAAGTGTGATATTGCTCTGCCTTGTGCAACTCAGAACGAACTTGATGTTGACGGCGCAAAGGCTCTTATCGCAAACGGATGCTTTGCTGTCGGCGAGGGTGCAAATATGCCTTCTACCCCTGATGCTATTGCGGCTCTTCAGGATGCAGGCGTTCTCTTTGGCCCGGCAAAGGCGGCGAACGCAGGCGGCGTTGCTACATCAGCTCTCGAAATGAGCCAGAACAGTATGCGTTATTCATGGACATTCGAAGAGGTTGATGCAAAGCTCAAGAATATTATGGAAGACATTTATGCAAAGACCAGCGGTGCGGCTAAAGAATACGGTCACGAGGGTAATCTCGTTATCGGTGCTAACATTGCCGGATTCAAAAAGGTTGCTGATTCGATGATGGCTCACGGTATTATCTAATCAGAAATATTTGCTGCGGCAGACAGCCGTACATCTTTAAATATTACACGGGGCGAGGGTTCGCCCTGCCCCGTGTCAATACTTTTATTATTATTTTGAACATATAATTATTATCCCCGTATATCGGGAATAATAATTATATGTTCGTAAAAGGAGAAAGTTTTTAATGATTTACAATGAAAAGACCGTTTCGTCAAAAGAGGTGTTCAGCGGCAGAATCATAAAGGTTTCGGTTGAGGAGGTTGAACTTCCGAACGGTGAAACAGGACATCGCGAGATTGTCAATCATCCGGGCGGTGTCGGGATTGTTGCCGTTAATAATAACGATGAGATATACCTTGTTGAACAGTTCAGAAAGCCGTTAGAGCGTGCGATTTATGAGATTCCCGCGGGAAAGCTGGATAAAGGTGAGGCGCATAGGGATTGCGGCATCCGCGAGCTTAAAGAAGAAACGGGACTTTCGGCAAGCGTGTTTGAATATATGGGATTTATTTATCCGTCACCGGGGTTCACTGATGAGGTGACGCACGTATATCTTGCGCAGGGGCTGTCCCAAGGTGATGACAACCCCGATGAAGATGAGTTTTTGGACGTAAAAAAAGTGCCGTTTTCCACGGCGTACAATATGGTTATGACAGGTGAGATAAATGACGCAAAATCCGTGTTCGGAATATTAAAATATGATGCGATAAAGCGGAGGCGAGATAATGGAGAGTAAAAAAGTTGAGGTCAAAATCAATAATATTGAATACACTCTTGTCACAAACGAACCCGAGGAGTATGTTCAGCGCGTTGCGCTTTTAGTCAACAAGCGTATGAACGAGATTAGCGAGGGTTCGCCGCAGCTGAGTACTGCCATGAAAGCGGTTTTGACGGCGATTAATCTTGCGGACGAATGCCTTAAAAACGAGAGCGTTCTCGACAATCTGCGCATTGAGCTTAAAGGATATATGGAAGAGTCAAAGGGTATAAGCTCTGAACTTGAAGAAAAGCGTTTAGAGGTCGAAAAGCTGCGCGAAGATGTGCATAAGCTCCAAATTGACCTTGCGAAAAGAGAGACAGAGCTGTCGGGACTGAGACGAACGGCGGCACAGAGCGGCTTTAGCCGATAGGGCTGTATGATTTGATATTACAAATTTAAGTGAGGTGTTACCGCGATGGAGCTTCTTGCGCCTGCGGGGAATTTTGAATGTGTGTGCGCTGCGGTTGACAGCGGTGCGGATGCCGTATATTGCGCCGGTCAAAGCTTTGGCGCGAGGAGTTTCGCCGGGAATCTGACGGACGATGAGATATTTTCCGCTGCGGAGTATTGCCACCTCAGAGGTGCGCGGATATACTTAACGGTAAATACGCTTTTGTTCGACCGCGAGTTTTCGCGGCTCGATAAATTTATAAGAGTTTTGACCGACGCCGCCGTTGACGGCGTTATTGTGCAGGATTTGGGCGTGCTTAAATATATTCAACAGCTTTCGCCCGATATTGAACTTCACGCAAGCACACAAATGACGGTTCATTCCGCCGATGGTGTGCGTGAACTCGAAAGACTCGGCGTTTGCCGAACGGTTCTGTCGCGCGAGCTGTCATTTGATGAAATACGAGAGATTTCAGAGAATGTCAACAGTGAACTCGAAGTATTTGTTCACGGCGCGATGTGTATGTCGTATTCGGGTCAATGCCTGATGAGCAGCGTTATCGGCGGAAGGAGCGGCAACCGCGGCAAATGTGCCCAGCCGTGTCGGCTGACATATAAGGCGAACGGCCGCGAGCGGCACTATATGAGCCTTAAAGATATGTCGCTTGCCGAGCACCTTTCCAAATTGAAAGAAATAGGAATTGCATCGCTTAAAATTGAGGGCAGGATGAAAAGTGCTGCATATGTTTCAACGGTGACGGGGATTTATCGGCGGCTTATCGATGAAAACAGACCGCCGACCGGGAATGAGTGCCGTGCGCTCTCGGAGGTATTTGACCGCGGCGGATTGACGGACGGTTATTTTAAGGGTGAAACTGGTAAAAAGATGTTTGCGTTTGACCGCGCGGATAATCCGTATCTTAAAAACAGCGGCGAGTACACTCTGCCGCCGTCCAAAACGAGAGGAATCGATATATCGGCGGAATTTTCCGAGGGTGACTATCCCAAATTGAAATTCGGTTTAAATAAAATTTCGGTTGAGGTGTCGGGCGATTCCCGATGTCAAAGCGCGCAAAAAATTCCGATTACGGCGGAAAGTGCAAAAAAAAGCCTTGAAAAGCTGGGAGGCACACCGTTTTATGCTCAAAATACAAAAACCGAGATTTGCGGAAATCCGTATCTTTCGGTGTCCGAGCTGAATACCCTGCGCCGCAAGGCAACGATGGCTCTTGAAGCCGAGATATTGAGCAGATACGGTTTAAAACGGATTGAGAGCGCAGAAAACGCAAAAATACAGAAAAACGCCAAAAGATTGAAAAAGTTCAGTTGTTCTGTATTGAATGCAGAGCAATATCGGGCGGTTTCTGAGTGTGATTTTGAGCGGATTTATATTCCGATGCACATTGCGGAGCAGAATCTCGATGAAATTTGCCGAAATACGAAAATGCTTAAAAAGACAGCACTTTGTCCGCCCGTTATTATAAACGGCACACGCCGCGATGAGTATAAAAGGCGGCTTTCGGCATTGAAAGACAGTGGCTTTGGTATGGTTGAGGTTTCAACAATCGACGATATTGAACTTGCTGACGGGTTTGAATTGTGCGGCGGTTTTCGCCTGAACATAACAAACGGACTTGCCGCCGAAACGGCATCGGAACTCGGTTTGTCGAGCATTTGTCTTTCAACGGAACTGAATACGGTTCAGATGCACGATATTTCGCCCGAGTGTCAAAAAGAGGCAGTCGTATATGGACGGATACCGCTTATGATAACCAAAAATTGTATTATAAAAAATATTGACGGTTGTCCGTGCGATGGCAATCAGGGCATAACCGACCGCACCGACAGGTTTTTGCCGATTATAAAGGACGGCGATATTTGCGCAAGCGTTGTGCTGAACTCAGTACCTTTATACATGGCGGACAAACCGAATGAGGTTGAAAAAATTAACGCCGACTTAAACAGGCTTATGTTTACGTTTGAGAGCGGCGATGAGTGCATACAAATATATAATGAATATAAAAACGGTGCGGAGGTGCCGTCATACGAGTTTACGCGGCTGCGGATGATGAAACCGCCGCTTGGATAAGCTTTAAACAGAATAATTCAAGATAGGATGATAAAAATGACAGATGTAAAAATTAAGTATTTGTCGGACAGGGCAGTCCCGCCCGAATACGCAACGGACGGCAGCTTAGGTATGGATGTTTCGGCGGCAACGGACGCGCCGATAACCTTGAAAGCAGGGGACAGAAAGCTGATACCTCTCGGATTTGCATTGGAAATTCCGAACGGCTTGGGCGCTTTTATATTTCCGAGGTCGGGGCTTGCGTTCCGCAAGGGAATAAGTATGAGCAACTGTGTCGGTGTTATCGACCCCGATTATCGCGGTGAGGTAAAAGCGTCGGTAATTAATCACTCCGATGAAGATTATGTTATCAACCCGGGCGATAGGATTGCTCAAATGGTATTTTTGCCGGTTGAAAAGGTTGCTCTCAAAGAGAGCGGCGAGCTTTTGGATACCGAACGCGCGGACGGCGGTTTCGGTTCTACGGGAGTATAGGAGATTAAAGAATTATGACAGATACAAGAAAAGTTGTTTTGGCGTCACAATCGCCGCGCCGCCGAGAGCTTTTGTCGGACTTAATATCGGGGTTCAGAATAATTCCCGATAACTCGCCCGAAACGGTTGACAAGTCCGCAACCCCGGAAGAGACGGTCAAGCGGCTTGCCGTACAAAAGGCAAGGAACGTTTCGGCTTGTGCCGACAGTGATGAAATTGTCATTGCGGCGGATACGGTGGTTTTTATAGACGGAAAGATTCTCGGAAAGCCTGTTGACGCGGCAGAGGCGGCAGAGATGCTCAGAACCCTTTCGGGGCGCGACCATCACGTTTGTACGGGTATAGCGGTAATAGATAATGCGATAGGAAAGAGTTTTTGCTGTTTTGAAAGGACATTGGTTCATTTCAAGCATTTGACGGACAGCGAAATCGAACGGTATATTGCATCGGGCGAGCCGATGGATAAGGCAGGCGCATACGGAATCCAGGGTAAGGGTGCGTTGTTTGTCGAGTGGATAAAGGGCGATTATTTTAATGTTGTCGGACTGCCGCTTTGCAGACTTGCGCAGGTATTAAAAGAAGAATTTGATTTTGACATATATTGATTGACACAAGACCATAAATAAATTAAGTCGGGCAAGGCCCCGATTTTGTTTGGAGGATAAAAATGGCTGTTGATTTAGGAATAGATTTGGGAACATCAACCACTTTGATTTGCGATGAAAACGGAGAGGTATTGTTAAACGAGCCGTCGCTTGTTATAAGGAGCAACACAAGCGACCAGGTTGTTGCGATAGGTTCTGCCGCAAGCGATATGATAGGCAGAACGCCCGAGGGTGTATCGGCAATTATGCCGATACGCGGCGGAGCGATAACCGCATATAATGCAACCGTTGCGATGCTTAAATATTTTATAAAACAGGTCGCGACAGCATCGTTTTCAAGGGTTCGTGCGGTTATATCGGTTCCGTGCGGAATAAGCGAGGTTGAGCGCCGCGCTGCACTTGAGGCGGCACAGGGCGCAGGAATCCGTGATGTTGCGCTGATTGAGGCACCGCTTGCCGCGGCGGCAGGATGCGGCGCGGAAATAGGCGCACCGGTCGGATGCATGGTTGTAAACATCGGCGCAGGAATATGTGAGGCGGCGGTTGTGTCGCTCGGGGGAATTGTTGAATCGCACTCGATACGCACAGCCGGGGCGAGCTTTGACAATGCGATAGTACAGTATGTAAAGCGCAAGTATAACACGGTTATCGGCGACAGCACCGCTGAGAGCATAAAGATAAGCATCGGTTCGGTGTATGCCGGAATAGAAAATGAGTCGATAGAGGCGAATGGCCGCGATATGGTTTCGGGTCTGCCGAAAACGGCAACGATAAGCGCGTCCGAAATCCGTTCGGATTTGAGTGAGACAGCCGCGGCGATTCTTGATGCGGTTAAAATTACATTGGAAAAAACACCGCCCGAACTTGCGGCAGATATTATGAAAAGCGGAATTATATTAACGGGCGGCGGCGCGATGCTGAGAGGTCTCGGTCGGTTTATCAATATAAATACAGAGATACCGGTCTATATTGCCGAAAACCCGATTGACTGCGTTGCGGCAGGTGCCGGAAGGGCTGTTGATTTTATGCTTAACCGCAGAGGAAAAGGAATATTCGGAAGGTGATCCGCGGTATCCGCACGGATGAATAATACAGGTACGGGTGATTTATTTGAAAAGATTAACTGAACACAAGCTTGCTGTTTTTTTGATTGTTGCGACGATTGTCGGAATAGTCTTTATTGCGAGTTACGGGGCGTCAAAGCGTTCGGCATCAACAGCCGAGCGAATAGGCGGCGATGCGGCGTCCGTGCCGCAGGGATTTATTTCTTCAATCGGGAATTTCTTTGGTGGAATAACCGATTGGTTTGGCAGCAATAAACAGCTCAAAGAGGAGAACGCAAGACTTAAAAGCGAGAATGATATGCTGCAAAAACAAATCAACGACAGCAAGGGTATGCAGGACGAGAACGATGAGCTTAGACAGATGCTCGGTTTGAAAAAGTCTCAAACCGACCTTACGCTGATAGCCGCATCGGTTTCGGCGAAGGATCCGTCGGGTTGGTACTCGTCATTTACGATTGACAAAGGTTCAAATGACGGTATAGCCGAGGAGCAGCCGGTGGTAAACGCCAACCGCGAGCTTATCGGCAGGATAGGCAGAGTCGGCGACAATTGGGCAGAGGTCGTTACAATTATCGACCCTCAGGCATCTGTCGGTGGAATGGTTAAGCGTTCAAAAGCTATCGGTATAATAGAAGGGGATTCCGAATTGCGATATGAAAATAAGTGTCGGTTCGGCTATCTTTCGAGAGATACCGATATAGTGACGGGCGATTATGTCGAGACATCGGGTCAGGGCGGAATTTATCCGCGCGGACTTATTATCGGCATAATAGATGAAGTAAAAGACGACAGTTCAACGATGTCGCGGACGGCAACGGTTAAGCTTTGCGCCGACCCGTCAAAGGTGAACGATGTGTTTATAATATCGGGGTTTAAAACCTCTGATTTGTCGGACAGCGAGGTAACAACGGGCGACAATAAAAAGTCGGCGTCCGATAAGGATTCGAATGATAATTCGGATTCGTCATCGAGCGGCTCGTCATCGGGCGGTTCATCATCGGGCAGTTCATCATCGAGCAGTTCATCGAGTAAAAGTTCGAGCGATGATGAATAGTTGAATGTGAAAATAACATTTCGAAAGGGGCAGAGTCAGTGAGAATGAATTATAGACCGAAACTTGGCGGATTAAACGGCTTTGGTGTACTTTTTTATGCCGTTTGGCTCATTGTGCTTGTAATTATTCAGCCGACTGTTATTCAATGGATTTCGGTTTTCGGAATAAGCCCCGATATGTTTTTGATTTTTGTTATATGTGCCGCCTCTGAAAAAGGCAGAGAAAGTGGCGCGGTATGCGGCTTTGTTTTCGGTCTTGTATTTGATATGATGATAGGAAGAATGCCGGGCGTAAACGCAATCTTGTATATGTATACGGGCTTTGCGGCAGGAATGCTCAGAGAAAGCGTAATCCAAAGCGAAAGTCGCATATCATCAATGGTATTTGTTTTTGCGGCGGCGTTTGCGTGTCAGACCGTCTATCTTTTTGCTTATTCAATGGCATACGGAAGTCCGGGGCTTTTAAACGGTTTGTGTCGAACGGTAATCCCAAAGGCAGTGTATACCGCCGTAATGGCAGGAATTTTCGGCGGCGTTATGAAACGCAGCTTTAAGCTGATTTCGGAACGCAGTCTTTTTTGATAGGAGGCGTATTTGGGTGAAAAACGGTTTTGTACGATTTTATATAATAATCGCCACGGTTGTGCTGCTTGCGGCGGCGTGCGCGGTCAGACTTGTAGACCTCCAGATAGTAAAAGGCTCGGAATACGCCGAGATTAATAACGAACGTTTGATTCGGGCATATTCGGTTGCTGCGCCGAGGGGTGAAATACTTGACAATAAGGGCAAACCGCTTGTTGAAAACCGCACCGGTTACAGCATCAGGATTCAAAAAATCGGACTCAATGATGATGAGTTGAATCGAATATTGTATTCGACGGCAAAGCTCGCCGCCGAATACGGGGCGGAGACAGAGAGTTCGTTTCCGATAGTAAAGGATGAAAACGGAAAGTCGCTGACATTTGATTTTACAATAGAAGAAAATGGTGGAACACGACCCGTTGAGGGCGTGAAATATCCCAAAACCACAGAAAAACCGGACGAAAAGACCTCCGATGCAAAAGAAACGGAGGATAAAACAAACGCCGGTGACAGCGAAGAAAAAAGGGCAGAAAAGCTCGAGGCGTGGAAAAAGGATAATAAGCTTACCGATTTTTCTTCTGCTGAAGAAATACTCGATTTTTATGAAAAAAAGTATGCCGTTTCGTCCGAATATGATTCCGATACGGCGCTTGCGATTACCGCAATTCGCTATGCAATGGACAAGGCGAATTTCAGCGAGAAAAACTCGTATAAGCTTTGCCGTGATGTTGATATGGCGGTTGTACAGCAAATCAAGGAACAGTATTCCGATTTCCCGGGGATTGATGTGGTTATCGAACCGTTCAGAAGTTTTACAAAAGGGACCTTGGCGGCGCATATTCTCGGAAGAACCGGCAGAATCTATGCGGAAGAGTACGCGGAGATGAAAAATGACGGTTACGGAATAAATGATATGATAGGAAAAGACGGCCTTGAAAAGGTTCTTGAAAAGTATCTTAAAGGCAAGGACGGTTATAAAAGTGTTGAGATGAGCCGCGGCGGAGGGGTAACCCGAATTTTGCAGGATAAAGAACCGAAATCGGGAAATTACGCAAAGCTTACGCTTGACCGCGACCTTCAAGAGGCAACCGAAAACGCATTGAAAGAAAAAATTTCACAGGCGGTCGGAACAGGTTCCGGCGCGGCGATAGCGGTCAACCCCAAGACGGGAGGTGTGCTTGCGATGGCGTCATATCCGACATATGATTTATCGACTTTTAACGAAGATTACGATAAGCTGATAAAATCAAAATCAAAACCGCTTATCAACAGGGTGTTGAACGGAACGTATTCGCCCGGTTCAACATTTAAGCCGCTGACATCTATCGCGGCGCTCGAGAGCGGAACGATTACGCCCGACACATATATTACCGATTTGGGTAAGTACACATATTATCCGTCATATCAGCCGACCTGTTTGGTCTATTCGTCATCGGGCGCAACGCACGGAACGATAAATGTCTCCCAGGCGATAGGCGTATCGTGCAACTATTTCTTTTATGATGTTGGCAGAAGGATGGGAATAGAGACCCTCGACCAATACGCATCAAATTTCGGTCTCGGACAGACAACGGGGATAGAGCTGCCTGAGAGTACGGGGATTTTAGCAAGCCCGTCAAACCGCGAAAGCGCAGGCGGAGTATGGTATCCGGGCGATGTGCTTCAGGCGGCAATAGGACAGTCGGATAACCTCTTTACCCCGGCGCAGCTCGCGTCATATATATGTACGCTTTTGAACAAGGGCAAGAGATATTCGCTGCACTTGGTTGACGAGGTTGTGGATTATGACACAAACGAGGTCGTGTTAAAAAAAGAACCCGAGGTTCTGTCCGACAACCCTATTTCGGACTCAACTTATAATGCGGTAACCGACGGAATGCGCAGAGTTGTTACATCGGGGACTGCGTCCGCCGCGTTTGCGTCAAGCAAATATAAAGCGGCAGGCAAAACGGGAACGGCAGAGGTTCCGGACGGAGCGGACAACGTTCTGTTTGTCGGATTCGCGCCGTATGACGACCCGGAGATAGTTGTGGCGGTAATAATCGAACACGGCGCATCAAGCAGCTTTTCGGCAGGTGTTGCGCGTGAGATTTTTGACGCATATATGCAGATTAAAAACGGCGAATATAAATCTGCGCTTGATAAGGACGAAAGTGAAACCGCTGATTCCTCAACAGACGGAGACAAAATAGTAACCAAGCCGAAAAAAGCGGATAATTCATCGGGCAACAGCGACTCAAAAAATGTTAGAACGGATAAAAAAAGTGATTCAGCAAAGGCGAGCGGCGGGTCAAGTTCAAAAAGCTCTGATGATTCAAAGAGCGAGAACAGCGGACGACAACCCGAAAATGTGCAAAAATCTAACAATAACTCCGAGGGAGAAGGCACTTTATAGGTAAAAATATACCAAAAAAATGCTTGTAATAAAAAAGTTAGGAAAAAAATCAAAAAATATTGAAATTTTGCTTTGACTTTTAGTGATTTTTATGATAGAATAAAGATGTAGCTTTTTCGAGATTTTTGAGAGTTTATGCGCAGACCGATTTATCGGGTGATTCGGTTGTCGGAATGCGCACGGGATGTATAAGTTACAGAGAGGTGAATGGTTAAATGAATATCGCATTGATTGCCCACGACAAAAAGAAGGAGCTTATGGTTGATTTTTGTATTGCCTACAGCGCAATATTAAAACAGCACAAACTTTTTGCAACAGGCACAACGGGAAACGTTGTTGAAGAGGTAACCGGTCTTTCAATAACAAAGTTTCTGCCCGGACCCGAGGGAGGAGAACAGCAAATAGGCGCGCGTATCGCGTATAACGAGATTGACGCTGTTTTGTTTTTCAGAGACCCTCTTACGGCACAGCCGCACGAGCCGGATATAAGTTCCCTGTTTCGGCTTTGTGATGTACATTGTATTCCGCTTGCAACAAACGTTGCAACGGCAGAGGTACTTATTATGGGTATAGCAAGAGGTGACTTGGGCTGGCGTGATATAGTCAACCCCAAATAATTGTGTACCCGATGCGGCTTTGTGACTCACCGCGGTATAACAAAGTTTATGTGAGTTATGTATAAATCTTAAAACCGATACGGAGGTCTCCGGCGCGGGTGTATTTCGTTTGCGCTGTAAGCGGATTTACCCTGCAATTTAACGCGACTATGGATTTGTTAGGTTTACCGGGCTGTACTTTTGTTTTCCGAACAGATGGGAGAGCATATGATTCAGACAATAGATTTTTATATTTTAGACGCAATCCAAAATCTGCGCTGCGGTTTTTTGGATTATATTATGCCCAAAATAACTTTTCTCGGTTCGGGCGGCCTTGTGTGGATAATTATTACGCTGATTTATCTGATTAGGCGAGACACGCGGCGAACGGGAATAATGCTTGCATCCGTGCTGATTTTGGGATTGATTATCGGAAACGGAATGCTTAAAAACATAATTGCGCGCGAGAGACCGAATTGGCTGAATCCGTCAGTACAGCTGCTGATTGGCAATCCGACGGATTTTTCGTTTCCGTCGGGGCATACGCTTGCATCTTTTTCGTGTGTGTTTATTATGTTTTATACAAAGGATAAGTTAAGATACGCCGTGCTTGTCTTGGCAATATTTATTGCATTTTCGCGGCTTTATCTGTATGTACATTTCCCGAGTGACATTCTCGGTGCAATCGTTTTATCGTTTTTGATTTCGCTTATTGCATATGCGGCGAACCGCCGATATAACAGCCGAAAGCAAATTTCGCCGCCGAGAGATGCAAAATAACCGGACATAACAAGGTGCGGCAACTCTGCCGCGCCTTGATGCAATTTTTATTACATTATATATTATACCGAATTCCGTCTTGAATTTTGCGGCGAAGTTTATGTTCAAAATCAACTTTTTGACCCCATTTTCAAAGAAATACACTTTTTTACGGTGTTGCATTTACTTTGAAAATTAACTAAAATAAAATTTTTACAAATTTTCGAAAAAATCTTCTAAACACTTGACAAACCTTAAAATTTATGGTATTATAGTATGGTTCGCTTTATAGGTGGTAGTATGTACAAGCGTTCTAATCAAATTTAGGAGGTGAAGGATAATGAAAGTAAAGCCTTCAGTAAAACCTATTTGTGAGAAGTGTAAGATAATTAAAAGAAAAGGCAAAGTTATGGTAATTTGCGAAAACCCCCGTCATAAACAAAAACAGGGCTAAGCAAGGTTCATTTTGGGGCAGGGTCAGGCTTATGAACCAAAAATTACTTTTAAGCTGATTCCGTGAATAACGGGTGAAATTCTGCTCCGTTTGTTTTTTCAAATTCAATGGAGGTGAAATTATATGGCACGTATCGCAGGTGTGGATTTGCCTAACGAAAAAAGAGTTGAAATAGGTCTTACCTATATCTTTGGTATCGGCGTTTCCACTTCGAAAAAAATTCTTGCGGCAACAGGCGTCAATCCCGATACAAGAGTTCGTGATTTGACAGAGGATGAGGTTTCAAAGCTCAGAGCCGAAATCGATAACTATAACGTTGAGGGTGACCTCAGACGTGATGTTGCTTTGGATATTAAGCGTTTGATGGAAATTAACTGCTATCGCGGTCTCCGTCACAGAAGAAGTCTTCCGGTAAGAGGACAGCGTTCAAAGACTAACGCAAGAACTCGCAAGGGTCCGAAAAAGACCATCGCAAACAAGAAGAAATAATAACCGAAAGTCCTCGTTCGTTGTTTGTTTATACCTGCTACCGTATACTCCGGCAAGGGGCAAAACCGATAATCGGTTCGGATTTCTTCGATAAAACCAAAAGGGCGCTTTCGGCGTCCGACAGATTTATGAGATTTTTTCTGTATTAAAATACAGATATTCGTATTTTCAGGAGGTGAATCTACAATGGCAAAGGCAGTTAAAAAGACACGCCGCCGCAGAGAGAAAAAGAATATTGAACGCGGCGCAGCACATATCAAATCAACTTTTAACAATACCATTGTTACTATTACAGATGTAGCCGGAAATGCTATTTCTTGGGCATCCGCCGGCGGACTTGGTTTCAGAGGTTCTAAAAAGAGCACTCCGTTTGCAGCGCAGATGGCAGCTGAAACCGCAGCGAAAGCCGCTATGGAACACGGCTTAAAGCATGTAGAAGTTTATGTTAAGGGACCCGGTTCGGGACGTGAGGCCGCTATTCGTGCGCTTCAGGTTGCAGGTCTTGAAGTAAATATGATTAAGGACGTTACACCTATTCCTCACAACGGTTGCAGACCGCCGAAGAGAAGACGTGTATAATCCGCAGATAAATTACAGGAGGTGAAATAATAACATGGCTAAAAATATGCAGCCCGTTTTAAAGAGATGCAGAACTCTCGGCATTGAACCGAGCGTTATGGGCGTTGATAAAAAATCAAACAGAAACCCTAACCCCAACAGAAGAAAAATGTCTGAGTACGGTATGCAGCTTAACGAAAAACAAAAGGTAAAATTTATATACGGTGTGCTTGAAAAGCAGTTCCGTAAGTATTATACAATGGCAACAAAGAGACACGGAATAACAGGCGAAATGTTGCTCCAGATTCTCGAAACAAGACTCGATAACGTTGTTTTCAGACTTGGATTTGCCGGTACAAGACGTGAGGCAAGACAGATGGTCAATCACTCACACATTACCATAAACGGAAAGAAAGTAAACATTCCGTCATATTTGGTAAAGCCCGGCGATGTTATTGCTATAAAGGAAACATCTGTTCCCAAATTTAAAGAAAATGTAGAAGCAAACTCTACAAGAATAGTTCCCGATTGGCTGGATGCAGACAAGAATACTCTGTCAGGCAGAGTTGTTGCCCTGCCGACAAGAGAGCATATCGATTATGAAGTAGAGGAACATATGATTGTTGAGTTGTACAGCAAATAATAGGTCGGAAAATACAAAGTTAATTTTCTTTGTAATTATTTAGGAGGGCTGACAATGATTGAAATAGAAAAGCCAAAGATTGAATGCGTTGAAGCATCCGAGGATAACAAATACGGCAAGTTTGTTGTTGAGCCTCTGGAGAGAGGTTACGGTACCACACTGGGCAACTCTCTCAGAAGAATGCTGCTTTCGTCACTTCCGGGTGTTGCGGCTACCTCCGTTAAGATTGACGGCGTGCTGCACGAATTTTCGACTGTTCCCGGTGTAAAGGAAGACGTTACCGAGATTATACTCAACATTAAAAATTTAGCTATAAAGCTGCACTCAGAGGCACCCAAGACTGTGTATATCAATCACGAGGGTGCCGGTGAAATTTGTGCGGGGGATATAAAACACGACTCTGATGTTGAAATCATAAACGAAGATTTGCACATCGCAACTTTAAACGATGACGCAAAGCTCTTTATGGAGATAACACTCGATAAGGGGCGCGGATATGTATCTTCCGACCGCAATAAACAACTGTTGCAGCCGGTTATCGGTGTAATTGCTACCGATTCGATTTATACGCCTGTTCGTAAAGTCAACTATACGGTTGAGAACACTCGTGTGGGAAATGTCACGGATTATGACAAACTCTCAATCGAGGTATGGACAGACGGTACTATACCGCCGTCAGAGGCTGTGAGCCTTGCGGCAAAGATTATCAGCGAACATATGGCTCTTTTCGTCGATTTGTCCGATGACGCAAAGAACGCTGAAATTATGATTGAAAAGGAAGAGAGCAAGATTGAAAAGGTTCTTGAGACAACTATCGAGGAACTCGACCTCTCTGTTCGTTCCTATAACTGCTTAAAGAGAGCAGGCATAAATACCGTTCAGGATCTTACCGCAAGATCCGAAAACGATATGATGAAAGTCCGTAATCTCGGACGCAAATCGTTAGAGGAGGTCATCGCAAAGCTTGACGGCATGGGTCTGTCGCTTTCGAACGATGATTGAAAGGACGAGGCATAATGTGATGCACCAAGGTGCAAGATCATTGATGTCGCAAACCAATGCATTGACCAAAGAACGAGATTTTTAAGAATTTAAAGAATGAGGTGATAATATGGCACACCAGAGAAAGCTTGGCAGACCGACCGACCAAAGACGTGCGATGCTCAGAAATTTGACAACTTCGCTTTTGGAAAACGGTAAAATCGAAACAACCGTTACCCGTGCGAAAGAAGTTCAAAAGCTGGCTGACAAAATGGTTACACTCGGCAAAGCCAACACACTTCACACAAAGAGACAGGCACTTGGTTTTGTTACAAAGCGTGACGTTGTATCAAAGCTGTTTGATGAAATCGCACCTAAGTATTCAGAGAGAAACGGCGGTTACACCAGAGTTATCAAGATTGGACCCAGACGCGGTGACGCGGCTGAAATGGCTGTACTTGAGCTTGTTGACTAATTAAAGTAAAAACAAAAAGCATATCGCATAATTTGTGGTATGCTTTTTGCATTTTCCCCAAAAATATTGATTAGACTTGCTCTTTTTTTCCAACTTTGTTTTGCAAATGAGTTTTTTGTTGACATATACAAAGATATGTGTTAAAATTTGCCTAAATCAAACAAAGAGACTTTTGAATAAAGCCTAAAGGGAGCTAAAAAGTTATGAAACCATCAATATCATCAGCATTTGTTCAGCTTTGAGCCGGGCATAAACGCTCCTTTGGAAATAAAAAAGATAATGGCGAAATATCTGCTCGATGTGTATAGGGCATATTTTGAATTTTAAAAATAAATTTGACAAGAAAAATTAAGATGCCCTCACCAATAGAACTGAGACATCTTAATTTGGTTATATTAAATTTCAGTTAAATTTTTTATTATAGTTGTCGATACAATGCTCGATGATCCTTAATGCCGCGTCACGTCCCTGTACCTCGTCAACAGCCGTTGTTTTACCTTCGAGCTGTTTATAAACCGAGAAAAAGTGGCGCATTTCTTCAAATAAATGTGACGGCAAATCGCTTATATCGTGATATTCGTTATATGATGGGTCTTCATACGGAATGGCAATTATTTTTTCATCGTCTTTTCCGTTATCAATCATTTTTATAACGCCTATCGGATAACAATGCACGAGAACAAGCGGGTCTATGCCCTCGGACGTGAGAACAAGCACATCGAGCGGATCGCCGTCATCGGCATAGGTCCTCGGAATAAATCCGTAATTTGCAGGATAATGCGTTGATGTATAAAGAATACGGTCAAGAATGATAAATCCCGTTTCTTTGTCAAGTTCGTACTTCTTCTTGCTGCCCTTTTTAATCTCTATTACGGATAAAAAGTTATCTGGTTTAATTCTTTCGGGTCTTACATCGTGCCAAATATTCATATTGTCCTCCTGTTATTTTGGAATTTAAGCATTGCTTGTATCTGATTATATCACATAACAGCGCGTTAGGCAATATGAAATATTAAAAAAGTTTTCCATATTTTGCGATTCAAAATTATAAATACCTAAATCAAGCGTCTTGAGTGACATCCGCGGTTTTAAGGTAATCACATATTCCCTCAAAAATCGCGTCGGCAAGCTGTGTTTGATAGTCATCGCTTTTTAGCTTTTCCGCTTCGTTCGGGTTGGATAAAAAGCCGCACTCTACTATAACGGACGGAACGGAGGCATTTTTTAAAATATAGATACTGCCGTTTGTTTTCTTTGCCGTGCGTTCGTTGCCGTCATTTAAAATTCGCGGAAGTGCGGATTGGATGGCCTCGCCGAGTTTTTGGCTGCTGTCGGGGGTGTCGGCATAAAAAACCTGTGCGCCCCAATATTTTTCTTGGGGAAATTTATTCATATGAATGCTGACAAACATATTTGCGCCGCTTTCGGATACCATCTCGCGGCGACGCTTTAAGTCGGATTTTTTAGCCGATGTTCCATCAGTACGATTCTCGTCTGCAGTCGAGTAATCACCATCGCGCGTCATTGTCACAGAGCCGCCGTTTTGCTCGATTTTATCTTTAAGTTTTAACGCAACGCTGAGGTTAATATCTTTTTCGGTCAGTCCGTTTGCCGAGGCTCCGCCGTCCGCGCCGCCGTGACCCGCGTCAATCAATATGGTGAGGTCGTGCGGACTCATAACGGGAAGACTTTTTTCAATATCATCCCGCGCCTCTTTTATCGACAGCCCCACGATAAATATACCTGCCGCCAGCAGTGCTGAAAAAATATAGATTAATGTGCGTTTGTTTATTGTTATAAACATTTTTATCACCCCATTTATACTTATGGGGGTTATCCTTATTTTATGAATAAAACATATGAATTAAATCAAAATCAAAATGTCCGTTATTCGCCGAGACGGACATTTTGATTTGGTTTGCGGAATGTTTTTTCGATCGGAACGGCAAATGCCAAAATTGACTTTGCGATTTTATTTAATATCCGCGGCAAATTCTTTGAGCCACACATTAATTGAATAGATGTACGCCATTATTTGAGGAAAGTTCATGAGCTGACCGTACCATGGTCTTGAAAAAGCGCTTCCCTCGGTGTCGAGGATTTCTTTGACAAAGGCTTTGTTCGCAATCTCCCATATCGGCGCGGAATTATTATCCAAAACCGTCTTTACCTTTTCGATAACGCTGTTGATATATACGGGATTGTGGCTTTTGGGGTACGGACTCTTTTTGCGTTTGATGATTTCATCGGGCAAAATTCCTTCGAACGCTTTGCGGAGCAATCCCTTTTCGCGCCCGTGAAGCGCTTTGATTTCCCACGGGATATTATAGGCATATTCCATTATACGATGGTCGCAAAACGGAACTCTTACCTCGAGACCGCTGTACATTGACATCCTGTCTTTTCGGTCAAGAAGGGTCTGCATAAACCATTTCAGATTAAGCATCGTTACCTCTTTTATGCGGCTGTCGATTGCCGATTCAGTGCCTGTTTTCGGCGCAGCCTTAACGGTTTCGAGGTATCGCTGATATACAAATTCGGTTGGGTCAAATGTAAGAAATTTTTTGCCTATCAGCTTTGATTTTGTTTCGGTGTTTCCACTCCATGGAAAGTCATCGGCAAACAACACGTCGGGGTTTGAATACCATGGATAACCACCGAATATTTCATCGGCGCACTCTCCCGATACCGCAACGGTGTGAGTCTTTTTTACTTCGCGGCAAAATAATAAAAGCGATGAATCAACTTCCGCCATTCCGGGGAGAGAACGCGCCAGAGTGGCAGGATACAAAGCATCGGCAACATCGATGTTGTCCAAAATAACCTTGTTGTGGCGAGAACCGATGCTTTTGCTCATAATATCGATATAGTGGTCGTCGCTGTTCGGCTGAAATACGTTTGCTTTAAAATATTTTTCGTTATCGACATAATCGACAGAGTATGTTGTAAGTGTATGATTGGATTTTTGATATTCCGATGCGGCAACCGAAGAAATTATGCTTGAATCTAAGCCGCCCGACAAAAAACAGCACAGCGGAACATCGGATACAAGCTGTCTTTTTATTGAATCTGTAAGCAAAAAGCGAATGTGTTCGGCGGTTTCTTCGGGGGTGTCGGTGTGTTCGGCGGCTTTCAGCTCCCAGTATGCCTGTTTTTTGAATCCCGATTCATCATATACGGCGTATTCTCCGGGCTTTAGCTCCGCTATCGCTGAAAAGGCACTGTGCCCCGGGGTGCGGCCGGGGCCGATAAGAAAAATCTCGCCGATTCCGTTTGAGTCTATCGTGTGCGGAACGCTCGGGTGACTCAACAATGTCGAAATTTCTGAACCGAAGATAAATCCGTCATTTCCCATATGATAAAAAAACGGTTTTACGCCGGCGCGGTCGCGAGCGCAAAAAAGACGGCGGCGGTGTTTGTCATATATTGCAAGAGCAAAAATTCCGTTTAGATGCTCGGGACACTTGTCACCCCATATTATATAAGAAGAAAGCACCACCTCAGTATCGGAATGTGAATTAAAACTTATTCCATATTCGCTCAATTCGGTTCTCAGGTCATCGGAGTTATAAAGCTCACCGTTATATACGATTATGTACTCGCGTTCGTTATACGTTTTATACATGGGTTGTGCTCCGCCCTCTAAATCCACAACGGCAAGCCTGCGGTGAATCAGCGCAACATTTTTTGAAATATAAGCTCCGCCCGAATCGGGGCCGCGCCGTACAAGAGTATCCGACATTGCGTTAAAAATCTTTTCGTTATTTGAAATATCGCTGTTAAAATTAAGCCATCCGGCGATTCCACACATAAAAAACATCCTTTCAAATTTATTTTAAGCAAACAATTTAACTCGGAAAAAGAACGTGACAAAAATGACTTTTTCAAGTTTATTATATGAAAAAAAGCCCAATGTGTGAAAGATAAACATAAAAACGTTTAATTACGACATTCGATTTGAAAGGTTTTTGTCGAAAAATCGCTTGACACAGGCGCAAAACGGTGATATAATAGTAACACGCTCTTTGAGAGCGGTCACAATTTTTTGAAAAGAATTAATTAAATAAAGTTTTTTAATTTTTTTGAAAAAAGTACTTGACAAATGACGAAAAAAGTGATATACTTGATAAGCTGTCGCAAAAACAGCGGTGCAGATAACACAATCGGGAGATTAAAGTGTTTCGCCCTAATTTACGACAGAAAAAGAAAAAATATCGCAAATCTGAAAAAAGTACTTGACAAGAGAGAAGAGTTGTGATATAATAGGAAAGCTGTTGAGCAAGAGGACAACTTAGGGCAAGACAATCAGGCGATTGAGAAAACATTGCTGAGTAAAGCGAAACAGCGGCACAAGTTTTTCGAAAAAAGTTGAAAAAAAGACTTGACAAAAACGAAGAACTGTGATATAATAGGCAAGTCGCTTTTTTGAGGCGACGGATGATGTTTGAAAAGTAAACAGTGATTAAGCGGTAACGAAAGAGTCGAAAGACGAATCGTTACGACAATTGCACAAGGTATAATACCTTGTCAATTCCTTAAAAAGTTTTAGCGAACTTTACAAAACGTTAGTATTCGATAAGAGCTAACAAACAATCGAGTATATAAAAAGCGAAAGCTTTAGATATAACAATATAATCGAGAGTTTGATCCTGGCTCAGGACGAACGCTGGCGGCGTGCCTAACACATGCAAGTCGAGCGAGAATTTCACGACGGAATCCTTCGGGATGAAGACGTGAAAGGAAAGCGGCGGACGGGTGAGTAACGCGTGAGTAACCTGCCTATCAGAGGGGGACAACATTTCGAAAGGAATGCTAATACCGCATAAAATAACAGTACCGCATGATACAGTTATCAAAGATTTATCGCTGATAGATGGACTCGCGTCTGATTAGATAGTTGGTGAGGTAACGGCTCACCAAGTCGACGATCAGTAGCCGAACTGAGAGGTTGATCGGCCACATTGGGACTGAGACACGGCCCAGACTCCTACGGGAGGCAGCAGTGGGGAATATTGCGCAATGGGGGCAACCCTGACGCAGCAACGCCGCGTGAAGGATGACGGTCTTCGGATTGTAAACTTCTTTAAGTGTGGAAGAAATTGACGGTACACACAGAATAAGCCACGGCTAACTACGTGCCAGCAGCCGCGGTAATACGTAGGTGGCGAG
>URAN01000022.1 GCA_900545865.1 uncultured Eubacteriales bacterium | reverse complement strand
ACGGAAAGACGGATAAGCATAAGCCTTGATACACGACTTCAAAGGATAAATTATGTAGTCAGAGGTTGGGTTAATTACTTTAGAATAGCAAATATGAAAAAAGTGCTTGCGAAGATTGATGAAAGGTTAAGAGCCCGAATAAGGGTGATAATCTGGAAACAATGGAAAAAGACAAAAACGAGGTGCGATGCACTCGTAAAACTTGGTATGCCGTTTGAACTTGCGTTTAACTGCGCAAACACAAGAAAAGGCTATCAGCAGATTTGCAAGACGAGATATATACAATTTGCTATTAATAATGACAGGTTAAAGAAAAGAGGTCTGCTATCGCTAACAGACCACTATCTAAAAGTACATACTGAAATATGAATTGAACCGCCGTGTACCGAACGGTACGCACGGTGGTGTGAGAGGGGCGAAGCTCATTAAGAGTTAGCCTCTACTCGATTGCGGCTATCAATTTCAAAAATTGTTTTATGACATACGGATTCGATTATCACCGTATTTGAGAACCGTGCCGAAAAATTCACGCATTGCCGAAATAAGATGAGTCGTATCATTTGTTCCGCCCGTTTCAAAACAACTGTGCATTGCGAGCTGTGCCGCGCCGATGTCAATCGTGTTCAGAGATACTCTTGTGTTCGAAATGCTTCCGAGGGTCGAGCCGCCGGGAATATCGCTGCGGTTTGTGTATACCTGATGCGGAATACTGTTTTTATCCAAAATACGTTTAAATATTGCAGCGGAAATTGAATCGGTTGTGTATCGTTGATTGGCATTGTATTTTATCACCACGCCGCCGTTCAAAATTGGGTAGTTTTTGGGGTCAGCTTTCTCGGGACGGTTTGGATGGATTGCGTGCCCGTTATCAGCCGAAAGCATAAAGCTTGATGCCGTAAGCCGCGCATAATCAATATCCGAGCCGTTCAGAGAATGAACGATTCGTATTAATGTGTCGCGCAGGAATGTCGAGCCTGCGCCTTGTTTTGTCGAACTTCCGACCTCCTCATTATCAAAGACGGCGAGAACGGGAACGGCGGTCGTATCGGCTGAATTTATAAAAGCGGTTGTTGCTGCGTATGCGCATTGCAGGTCGTCAATCCTCGGCGCGGAAAAGAATTCGTTGTCCGCGCCCCATATTACACCGCGTTCGTTATTGGATAAGAACAGGTCATAATCAATGATGTCGGTCGGTTTAACCGATAACTTGTCTGCAATCTCGTCAATCAGCCGACCGTTTGACGCCGCACTTCCGCATATCGGCTGCAGGTCGGTTTGAGGATTGAACTTAAAGCCGCTGTTTGTCTCGGAATTCATATGAATGGCGAGGTTCGGAATCAGGCAAAAATCGCGCTCGGTATTAAAAAGTTTGATTTTAACACCGTCGTTGTCCGAGACGACAACTCTTCCCGAAATGGAAAGCGGACGGTCGAGCCAGGTTGAGTATATCATTCCGCCGTACTTTTCGGTATTGAGAGTGCAATATACACCGTTTTGGCTTTCGGATATTGGCTTTAGCTTAAATGACGGTGCATCGCCGTGAGCCGCGCAAATCATAAAGCCGCTCGGGTATGAATTCGGAATGCGAAAAGCGATAACCGATGACATATTGCGAACAATAAAATACTTGCCGCCGCGCTTGATATTATTATCTTTTGTTTCAAAAAGTTCGGTATAACCGTTTTCTCTTAGCTTTTTGCAAATCGCGTTCGCTGTGTGAAAACAGTCGGGACATTCGGAAATAAAATTTATAAGATTTTTTGTGTCGGTTAAATATTTTGATGAGTTATTTTTATTCATTTTTGTTACCTCGTTTTATTTTTAAATAAGGGATTAAAAGTACCGTCATTCAACGTTTTCAGTGAGGAATTGTATCCCGTCACTTAATTTAGTTATAATTATATCACAGCGCATACCGAAATGCAAGTGATAATATTGGGCGTTCCGAGCAATAATATAAATATATGTATAAAAAGATATGTTAAATATCCAAAAAGTCAATTTAATATTACCATTGTAATTTTACGCCGTTTTTGTTATGATTATAAGTGTAAAATAAAATTCAGAGGTGCAAAGAGTTTTGATAGAATATTTTTTAACGGTCGGCGGACAAATATTTATGATGTTTTTGATTGTCCTGACCGGGTTTGTTATGTATAAGACAAAAATGCTGTCCGAAGCGGGAATAAAAGAAATGTCGGTGCTTTTGCTTAAAATTGTCACACCGATAATATTGATGGCACAGTTCCAGCGTGATTTTGATATTGGGCTGTTCGGTGACTGGATTTCAATGCTTATCGCATCGGCAATAACTTTTGTTGTCGCAATCGTATTGTCGATTGTGTTTTTTCCAAAGAGCAAGTCAAGGCCCGAGGAAAAAATGAGTATATTTCTGCCGAACAACGGATTTTTGGCTTTTCCGCTTATGCAGGCTCTGGCGGGGGAATTCGGGATATATCTTGGCTCGACAAGTGTAATAATAATGTCGATTCTGCAATGGACATACGGGTTAAAGCTGCTTTGTCCGCAAGAGAAAATCGATATTAAAAAAATCCTGTTAAACCCCGGTACGATAGGCGTTGCGCTCGGAATGCTGCTTTTTGTTTCGCCTGTTAAGCTGCCGAAATACGTATTCGGCGCGGTGGACGCCGTAAGCTCGCTCAATACGCCGATTGCGATGATTTGCTTGGGCGGAATGCTCGCTCAAACCGATTTAAAATCAGGATTTTTGAATAAAGATTTTTATAAAATATCGCTTGTGAATCTTATAATTATGCCGATAATTATGTTGTTTATCTTTAAGGTTATGCCGCTTGAACCGACGGTCAAGCTCGTTGCGTTCATATGCTCGGTTACGCCTGCCGCGACTTCGGTAAGTATGATGTCACAGCTCTGTAACGGCGATTATCGGTATGGGGCGAACGCGGTTGTCATCAACACCGCTCTGTCGGCAATAACAATGCCGATAATGCTCACGATAGGCAAAATATTTCTCGGATACTGAGCCGTAATAAAAGACCGAACGAAAATCCGTTCGGTCTTTTATAATACTCAATATGGTTGATTAATCCGCCTGTTGTTCATTTGCATGATTGAGAGTATATGCAAAGTTATAGAACATCGTTGCGGTGTCGGCACGTGTCGGTGCAACGTTCGGATAAAGCGCATATTCGTATCCGTTAATCGAGTGTATAAACATAATGTGATTGTTAAAGCACCAGCTCATCGGAACAACCGCATAATCCGAAATATCGCCCTTGTCATTATAATCCGTCTTGGATAAATCCCAGCCGTCCTCAACGGTCATATCAAGTCCGTTACTCTCGGCAAAGCGATAGAATATCGCCGCAACCTGTTCACGCGTTACCATATCATACGGCGAAAATCTATCGCCACCCGTGCCGTTGATAACTCCGTTTGCCGCCGCCCAGTTGACCGCGTTTCTGTACCAATCCTCGCTGATGTCGCTGAAATTATCGGTGTCATCAACAGAGGGAGAGCCTACCAAACGATAGAACATCGTTGCGAACTGTGCGCGTGTGATGTTATCATCGGGTGAGAATGTATCTTCGCCCGTACCGTTCATAATGCCGTTGTCAAGACAGTATTCTATTCCGAAATGGTCGGGGTCGCCGTCCGCGCTCTTTAAGTCTTTAAAGCGTTTAACCGCGCAATTTTCGCCCTTTTCTTCGCATACATATCTGTCGTCCGCCGCCGCGGTCGGTTCGCCCTTGCCGATAACTTCGCCCGTGTCGAGCAGGACGCACTCAAATCCGTTGTCGCGCGCATATTGCTCCGCCGCAGTACCGCTGTAGCACTTGATAACAAGATTTTCGTTTCTTATATCATAATCATCAACATAATCCCAGCCGAAAGCGTGCATATCAATCTGTGTTACACTTTTCGGAATCGTAACCTCGTTTAAGTTGTTACAGCGGAAGAACGCCGCCTGACCGATATGTTCAACACCTTCTTCGATTGTGAGATTCGAAAGGCTTTCGCACCACGAAAACGCGTTGTCGCCGATTTCCTTAACCGTGCCGGGAATCACAACATTATTGAGATTTTCGCACCAATAAAATCCGAGTTTTGAAATGGATTTTAATGTTGACGGGAATTTAACCGATGTAATATCCGACATTTCGAATGCGTCAACGCCCATAAGAGTTGTACCCTCGCGGATTTCAATATCGCCGACAGCTTCCCATTCGTGAACCTGTTTGTTTTCGGTCGGTGCGGAGGGGTCGGGATTGTCAATTTCGGCATAGCCGATTCTGATACCGGCAATCAAGTATTTCCCGTGATACTGAATTCCGTCAACGCGGCTGTTCGGGTCGGCGTCATAAGCCGAACCAAAAAATATTCTCTTGCCCATATATTCGAGGTTTTTCGGCATTGTAATATTTTTTAGCGCCTCACCGCTGATTGCTTCATCTCCTATATATTTTACACTATCGGGGATAACAAGCGTGTCAAGAATATCACCGCAGTTGATTGCGTAATCTTTTATCACTTCGAGACCGTCATTTAAGTTAAGATATTTTAAGTACCGACAGTCAATGGCTCTGTTTCCTATTTCCTTTATCGTAGTCGGAAGCGTGATGCCGGAAATTTTTGTTGCACTTTCACGAAGTGCTCCGTCACCTATCGCCGTAACCGGGTGACCGTCTATTTCGGACGGAATATTAAGTTCAACCGTGAAGTTCGGGTCGGGATCGTGCCAGAATTTCGCCGAATAACTTGTAATCATCGCCGAGCCGTCATCGCGGATAGTATATACAAGCGATTCGAGCGAATCATTTTGTCGATATTCCTCCATATCATCGGTTACAGCAGTTTTGCTCTGTTCGTTCCATTCCATGCCGTAATCCGAATCATAAATGCTCCAAGCGTTCGTAACGGGGGTGTATGCCGACATAAAGAGCATCGTACCGCTCAGTGCCGCACACATAATTTTTTTGATTTTCATAAAACATCTGCCTTTCTGTATAGAAAATAAATTTTGTTTATACATTTTATCATATCCGTACAAAAAAGTAAATCGCATTTCCGTAATTGACACTGCCGAATACGGAAACATTCAAAAATTCTGCGTTTTAGCCAAATATGCAATAATATAATTATGATAAATTAACAGAAAGGCACGGAAAAATTTAAGTGTATAAAGCTTTTCTGTAATTATTTCTGAACTTGCCGGGGGTAATGTTATACGCAGCCTTAAATTGGTTTATAAAGCTGTTGACAGAGGAATATCCTATTTCGAACGAAATGGTAAGAATATCCTTGTCGGTGTGTATCAAAAGGTTTTTGGCATAATTCATCCTGAGCTTTGTAATGAACATCTGGGGCGTGGTGTTATAGCGCATCTTCATAATCCGCCGTATCTGGCGGTCGCTGAACGAGGTCAGCCGCAAAAGCGCGGGCAGACCCTCGCGTATGTTCTCGGGGGTGTTCATCTCGCCGAGAATATCCTCGAATGAGCTTGTGTTATTTTGGGGCTGAATCTTATATACCTTTTTAAAAAGCCCGAAAAACAGAATGCTGAGCAATGCCGAAAAAAGCATATCCTTTGCGGCATTGCGCGATGTTTTAAAGTTCTCGTATGTTGTCATAAATGCCTCAAAATCAGTTTCGCAAAGCGAAACAACGCCGCTTGTTTCAAACGAAAAATAGTATTTAAGCTTGCCCTCGCCGATATAAGTGAAACGGTTGAGTAAGTCCTCGGTCAGGCATAGAGTGAGAACGGTCGGGGTTTCTTTTGTAACATAATCAAAGCCGTGCGACTCGCCCGGCTTGATAAAAACCACGTCGCCTTTTTGCATATATATGGTCTTTCCGCAGATATAATGCTTAAAACTTCCGTCCAAAAGAATGAACATCTCATAAAAATCATGAGCGTGCAAACTCGGGTAATGAACAACGATTTTTTCGTCTTTAAGTCTGTATTCATACGGAAAGAGTTCGTCCGATTGTTTTAATAACAGGGTTTGCATAAAATACATCACCGTCCTTTGATTTTCATTATATCATCTTTAAACGCCAAAAGCAAGAGTTTGTTTATAAAACGGCAAAATTTACTGATTTTGGAATATATCTTCAAAATATAATTCTATGCTAATGGCTCGTTAATTTTAATGCATAAGATGTCCGAAAATTGTGATTTTATGTCCGTGATTTGATAGAAAGTTTTTTTGTTGGTAAGTTATAATACAAAAAGCGGAGGAAAACACAAATTTGATTGACATAAAAATGCGAAAGGAAATGTTTTGAGCATATGAAAAAATATGATACTGCGGCGATAATCTGGCCGTCATATACACCCGATGAAGGTCGGACAAAAATCTTTTGGGAGCAAGGTGAGGGAGAGTGGCAGACGGTTAAATCCGCCACGCGTGAAAAAGACGGCGAGAACTGGCCACGGCGACCTCTTTGGGGCTATGTGAACGAGGGCGACCCGTATGTTATGGAATCACAGATAGAGGCGGCGACCGACCACGGAATAAACGTGTTTATCTATGATTGGTACTGGTATGACGGACGGCCTTTTTTGGAGAACTGTTTGAATAACGGCTTTTTAAAAGCAAAGAATAACGAAAAGATGAAGTTTTATCTTATGTGGGCGAACCACGATGCGACATATTTGTGGGATGTGCGCAACTCGGACGATTTGACCGTTCCCGTATGGCGCGGCGCACAGCCGAGAGATGAGTTTGAAAAGATAGCAAAGCGCTTGACTGAAAAATATTTTACACTGCCAAATTATTATAAGATTGACAACAAGCCAGTTTTTATGCTTTATGATATAGAAAACCTCGTTGAGGGTCTCGGCGGATTTGATGAAACAAAAGCCGCGCTTGCTTGGTTTGACGATTATGTAAAAGCCTTTGGGTTTGACGGAATGCACTTTCAGCACGTAAAGTTCGGCGAATACCTTTCAAAGCTTTGTAAGTCGGACGGTCGGGATATGACCGTGACCGAGGCTCTGAAAGAGCTTGGATACAGCAGTATGAGTCATTATCAGTTCGCGCATTTTATGCCGATGAGCGATATGGATTATCCGACGGCGATTGAAAATATGAAAAAGGAATGGGAAGAATGTTCAAAGGGCGAACTCATATACTTTCCGCACGTTTCGCTGGGGTGGGATGCAAACCCGAGGTTTAAGAAATACGATCCGAATGTTTTAAAGGACAACACGCCAGAAAATGTCGAAAAGGCGTTCAGACTTGCACGGGAATACGCGGATAAGCACAGCGAAAATCCGCCGCTCATAATAATCAACAGTTGGAACGAATGGACAGAGGGCAGCTATTTTGAACCTGACGACAAATACGGTTACGGATATTTAGAGGCGGCAAAGCGAGTTTTTAAATAAGGCGAAATAAAATTAAATGGGTACCCCTTTAAAGTATGTGTACATACTTTAAAGAACATCTTGTAAAAGTTTTGAATCGATAAGGAGGACAAACAATGGTAAAAAAAGTCAGTAAAATTTTTGCTTTGGCAATGGTATTTATACAGATTCTAATCTTAATGCCGAACATCTTTGCCGCAATAGGCGACAGCGCAAGCGTTACATTGGGACAGCCCGACCGAGCCGTTAATCTAACGCTTTCCGACCCAATGACCGTGGTCGAGCGTCTCGGGCGAATGGGACGAAAGTCGGATATAGCGACGAATTGTATATACTTTTATGTCAATGTCAATGACGCGCTTATGTATGACCTGCCTAACAGCACGCCCGTTGAGGTCACGGTTGAGTATTATGATGAGGGCGAAGGCAGCTTTGAACTTGACTATGACTCATACAACCCGTGGTCAGCAAACGGAGTATGGGGAAATGCCGAGGCGGTTCAGCTTGGAAACACAAAAACGTGGAAGTCTTATACATACTATCTCGAAGATATGAAAATGGCGAACAGATGTATGGGTTATGATTTTAGAATAGGTGTATGGGGCAACGGAATGGGTTGGTCAAAGGCGGATGTAATATTCGGAAAGATAGAGGTTAAACGCGTTGACTATAAAAGCCTTGTCACACAAGAGCGGCTTAAATCAGCGAATTACGGCAATATTTTTTCAATGGACGATGAACTTAAACTGAATGTTGCCTGTACGAACAAAACCGACCGAGAGATTGTTGCCGACGGCGAAAGCGAAGTTTATGACGAAAACGGAACACAAGTGTGGAGCGGCAAGTTCGGCGATGAGTTCGCCGCGAACGAGCACAAGACCCTCGAATTCGAACCGAAGTTTGATAAAAAGTACGGTATCTATAACGTAAAAAATCGGATTACTACCTATTATAAAGATAGCCCCGATAAAAAGTATGTAAGCGAGGGTGAACATCAGATTTCGATTGCGTATAAAGTTGCCGATGAGGACGCGAACCCGATATACGGCGCGAACCAACAGGTTATCGCATTGCACCGCGGTGACCCGAAAGAGACGGCAACACAGATGCGCCAATCAGGTATGTCATATGTCCGAGACTATGTTCCGTGGAGCTGGGTCGAAAAGGAAAAAGGAAAGTATCAAATCCCCGATGAAAATTGGGAGCAAATTAAAGCATATAAAGAGGGCGGAATAAAGCCGCTTATGATGCTCGGCTTTACCAACAGATATTATGATAACGACAAGACACCGGTTTCGGACGATGCGATACAAGGCTATGCGAACTATGCGGCGTTTATGGCAAAAGAGCTTAAAGATTATACCAACATTTTTGAGATATGGAACGAATGGAACGGCGGTGAGGACTTTAATCCGAGCCAAGCACCGCCCGAGGATTATGCAAGACTTATAAAGGCTGCGTATAAGGCAATAAAAGCGGCGAATCCCGAGGCGATTGTTCTGGGTCTGTCGACTTCGGGTCTTGATGCAGAGTGGGCAGAAAGAGTTTTCGCAGTAGGCGGCCTTGATTATATGGACGGTCTTGCTCTGCATCCGTATATGTGGACACCCGGAACGTTCGACTGGCAAAAGCTTATCGATTATTCCGAGACGATGAAAGAGATGATGAGAAAATACGGCGGCGAAAAGCCGATATGGTTCACCGAATTGGGATTTTCAAGCTCATCGGGAAGGTATAGCGTTGAGGAACAGGCGTATAACTCGGTTATGCTATATGCCCTTATGAATTCAAATAAGGTTGCCGATGGTTTGACTCAATACGTTTTTTATAACAGGTGGGATAAAGACGAGGTTGAGCATAACTGGGGATTCTTAAACTGGAATGATGACCCCGATAACCCGAGTACGGCGAAACCGGCATATCTCGCCGCGTGTGCGATGAATAACTTTGTCGGTAAGGGTGTTGCCGATTATAAAGAGTTCATCCGAACCGATACAAAGTATCGTGCGTTTAAGTTTTATAACAATAAGATGAACAAAGATGTTATACTTATAAATTCGGATGATACCGAGGCGTATCTCTCATATGACTTGGGATGTGATGCGGTTGATGTCTATGACGCATACGGAAATAAGATTGACACACTATCATCGGGCGACGGTATCTATACATTCAATATGACCCAAGAGCCAAAGTATGTTATAGGTAACTTTAACAAGTTCAGCCTTGCCGAGGGTTATGCCCCCAAGATCCAAGCAGGCATAACGGAAACAGAGTCGGCGTCGGACGATGTTATTTCGTTTGAATACAAAAACAATACCGGTATTGATGATAAAAATCTGCATATAAAGGCGGAACTTCCCGAATGTATAAGCGTTAATGAAAACAACGGCTTTTCGGATAATTCGGCGGAGTTAAAGCTTTATACTTTGCCGAAAGCAGCGGGCAAGCTTGTGTACAAAATAAGCGTTGTTGACGATAACGGAAACGTGTATTACAGCGAAAAGCACAAGATAAAAATCGTTGACCCGATAAAACTTGATTTTGCCGCGGAAAAGGCAGTCGAAACAAGCGACACCCATTGGCGTGTAAGGGTCAATATCATCAACACAAGTAACACAAACACGGTCGGCGGAACTTTGACGGTTACAAAGCCGAGTGAAGAGGCGGAGTTTATCGCACCGCGAACGTTCTCTAACTTAAAGGCGCGAGAGACAACGACATTGCTTTTGAACCTTCCGCCGAGAGTGACGAAACAGACGTTTGATTTAGAACTTAAAGTCACGCTCGATAACGGGAACGAATATACCTACAGCGGTCGGCTCGATTTCGGAAGTTCTGCATATGCCGAAAAAAAGCCGACAATTGACGGCGTAGTATCAACGGATGAATGGTTAGGAAGCTGGGTCGGAGCGGATAATATAAAAGATGTCAGAGAAATAATAGACTGGCGCGGACCCGAGGACTTGTCGTTCAGTGGTATATCGATGTGGGATGAGGATTATTTTTATCTGTTGTCGATTGTGACGGATGATATATATTCTCTCGACTATTCGCCGAAAGAGCCGCACTATATGTATCGCGGCGACAATATCCAGTTCGGTCTGTCGGATAAGGTTGATATAGATTCGGCGCGTGTCCGTGACTTTACGGAGTTCGGCGTTGCCGAAGTGCCGAATTACGGCAGTCTTGTCTATCGGTACAAGTCGCTTTATAACCTGCCGACTGCACAGATTGTAAGCAATGCCGAGGCGGCGGTTAAGCGATATGACACATACACGGTGTTTGAATGTAAGATACCGTGGTCAGAGATTTTCCAAGAGGGATTTGTGCCAAAGAGCGGACAGGTTTTGAGATTTTCGCTTATGGCGAATGACAATGACGGAAACAGCCGCCGAGGCTGGATTGAATACACATCGGGAATAGGCGCGGAAAAGCTCGTGACCGATTTCGGTTCGTTGGTTCTTTCGAAATAAAACAAAAAACAATAAATTTAAATTATAAAACGGAGGTTTAAAGAAATGAAATTCACAAACGGATTTAAACGGTTCACAAAAAAGATGAGCGCGGTATTGGCGGCGGCTTTGTCTGTATCGGCAATCACAGTGCCACAGGTCTTTGCGGCAAAGGTTAATAATATGCCCGAAAGTTATACCTGGCAAAACGGAGTGTACGAAAATTTTGAAAACATTGCGGATGTTGCCGGTTTGAGCAACAGCAACGGGTTCGCAATTCAATCGGACAAAGATAAAACACCACAGTTTATGACGGTAGCAAATACCGATGACGAACACAAAAAAGCAATCGGACTTATGGATGTTGACCCGAACGCTACAGTTAAATTATCGCCCGGATTCCAGTATACATTGCCCGCAAAAGTTACAAGCGGTGAGGTTAAAATATCGTTCTCGCTTAAATCACAGCAATTGAGCGAAATTCCGATATATTTGCTTGCTGATGATAGCAATGCACAGCAGATACTGGATTTTGTGAACGGATCTAAATATCTATTATTAGGAACAGACTTTAACTATATAAAGGATAAGTGGATTGATGTAACAATTGTTGCTAATTTGGATACCGGATTGTTTGACATAACTCTTTCGGGTGAAGGCTTAGGTAACGGAGATACAGATAAAACGAAATGGATTCAGCGTAGGAATAAAGAACTGAATATTGACAGTATATATGGAATACAGTTCCGTTCGTGGTATAAGAACGGTACGGGTGCGACATACACCTATTTTGATAATATTAAAATAGCGACAAAGCAGTATATCGAAACAGATTTTGCATATGTAAAAGAGGATTTTTCAGGAGCGGATAGTTTAAATGAAATTTTTGCCGACAGTTGGAAATGGCATTGGGCTGATTACAATATTGACGCAGAAATTGTCAATGCCGATTCATCACACGGTAACGCAGTTAATCTTCTCAATTACAATGCCGAGCTTTATAGGGCGGTTAAAGATAAAAACGGAAACAGCTTAACATCGGGTAAATACGAAGCTAATTTTTCGGTTTATCCCAAAGATGATAAAACTAAAATTCTTGTTAAGATGAACAAAACAATATTATGCTATTTTGATGAAAATAACGGATTGGGAAGAGACCAAGACAAAGCAGGGGAAGTATCATATGAAAAAGGAAAATGGTATGATGTAAATGTGGTAATGGATGTTGACAATAAGAATGGCACGATAACGGTAACACAGGGTGAAACGGTTGTATGGACAAAAGAGTTTACTTTTACAGATACAGAGCTCAATGAATTTAGAGTCAGCAATCAATCTGCAAGCGCAGCTTTTTATATTGACGATATTATCATCAAAGATGCTCCGACGACAAAACCAAAAAAAGTTTTGATTGACGAAAACTTTGATAATATGACGGAATTTTCCGATGGTTGGGAACACAGCGGCGCATCAACATTGGTTGATAACGGTGAATATGGAAAGTCGGTAAAACTCGATGCCAAAAGTGCCAGTGCATACATAAGAAAGTCGTTTGAATCTGCAAGTGGTAAAATCAAAATATCGTTTCTTTTAAATGCGACAAATTATAATTTCTATGTGACGGTTTTAAACAAAGATATATCTGGGGCATCGGCAAATCAAATGTTAATGTGGGTAGACCAAAACAGACAAGTTCACAGTAATTCTAGTTCGGCTTCCACCTATGGAACAATGGATATAAATGTAAATTATAACATGGAGTTCGAAATAGATACCGATAACAAACAATATCAAATGACGTTGACAAAGGTTGGTGATGTCGAAGCATCTGTAGTACGTACGGTAACAAGCAAAGATATACCCGGATATGAAAGTTTGAGTGAGTTGACCGGTATAGAAATAGGTATGTGGAAAGATGACATTAAGCCGACGTGCTTAATCGATAATGTCAAAGTTGAACGCATAGTAACAGCCCCCGTTCTTTCGGCAGAGACTGTAACGATTAAAGATTATAATGAAAACGTAATAGCCGACACAGCCAAAGTTACACCGGCAATATCGGAAATTGTTCTTGATTTCGGAACACAAATGAATGAGGACACCTTGGACGGTGCAATCACTCTTGCCGATTCGGATAATAATGCGGTTGCGTTTGACTATGCCCTGTCGTCTGACGGAAAGACGGTGACGATAACTCCGACAGCTTATCTCAAAGGCGGAAAGACGTATTCGTTAAGCGTGGCAAAGACGGTTGCGAACGTTTATGATATGACAATGGATGCTGCGTTTAATATGCACTTTGAAACCGCGGCGGATTTCGCAAAGGCAGAGCTTACAACCCTTCCGAAACTTTCGGATATTACAACGGGTTCAACCGTGGCAATCGGCGGCAACTTTATTAACTGTACCGATTCGGCTAAAAACCTTGTTTGGGTTGTTGCGTACTTCTCGGGTAACAGACTCGTATATGCCGATGCAAGCAAAGAGACGCCTATTTCAGCGGTATACGGAAAAGCCACACTTGGACAGACCTATACCGCGCCCGATATGACAGGCGTTGACAGAGTTGAGGTTTATCTCTGGAACGGAATGACAACAATGATTCCATTCGCCGATGCAACCCCGATTCAATAAATGTGATAAACATCTCTCGGGCGGTCTCCGCTATCGCCGGGGTCGCCCGAATGTACGAACAAATATCGATAAATGATATGAAATAACGGAAACGGCAAATCAAAATAATTTTAATGAATAATCGCCGTCCCCTGTTCCGCCGTGCCTACCACGGCGGCGATGAAAAAATTATTTTGATTTTGATATGGATAACAAATGGGATGTATGCGGAATAATCGCGTGATTTGATTAATATCTCACGGGATGTCGAGGTCGCAGATTGCCGGTGGCAATCGTTTTGCGATTTGACCGAGTCGGCAGACGAGAGCCATCCCCTACAACCAAACGGAATGTATGGCAATAATTGTAGGGGGCGGCGTCCCCGACGCCCCGACCACACCAACGAATATCGATAAATTATATATTCTAAACCTTCCCATGACCGGAGATTTAAAAGGAGAACCTTAAAATGATACAAACCAAATCGGGATTTAAAATTAAATCATTACTTTTTATATTCGTGTTTATAACACAAATGCTTTCATTTAAATATGCATTTGCGGCACGGAATTTCAGCGATGATTGCCTGAATGTATCGGCGGTCGGCGCGGCGGCATATGAAATAGGGATATGCCGCCCTGCGGCCGTTGCGGTCGAGATAACCAATCCGTATGATTTTGCCAAACAAGCAGAGGTAACGTGCGAAATATCCGACCTTTCCGATAACAATGTATTATACACCAAGACGTGTGAGTATGCGATTTCGCCGAACACTAAGATTTTGAGGATAATCCAAACGGATTATGCTGCATACGGAACATTTAACATATCCGTCACCGTAAAATGCAATGATATAAGCGTTTCAAAATCAACGGTGTATTCAAATGTCGTGTCCGTGAATAAAAAAGCCGATTTTATAGGGCTTTCCACACATTTTGCATTTCAAAACAGAGAAAAACCGAGTATGTCTTTTCCTCAAATAAACGCGAGCGGCGTGGGTTGGATAAGAGACGAGTTTTACTGGCGTTCAGGTGATACTTCGTCCGGATATAAAGTTCCCGATTACGTCCGTGAATATATTCAATACGCCAAAGACAACAATCTCAAAATTTTAATGGTACTCGATGATGCAAACAGCATACTCCCGCGGACGGACGCGGAGGTCGAAAAGTTTGCGAAATTCTGCGGCTTTGCGGCAGAAGAGCTTAAAGATGATGTTGACGCGTTTGAAATATGGAACGAACCGAACCTTTCGCGCATCGGAGATAACGGCGCAACGGGCGAGCAGTATACAAAAATCTTAAAGGCGGCATATAGTGCCGTAAAGGCGGCAAACCCGAAAGCGACCGTTGTCGGCGGTGCGCTCACGGCGATGAATTATCCGACGACCGATGCCGGTATATCGGGAATATGCAAAACAGGGGAGGAGTTTTTGACAGAGATGATGACTGCCGGTGCGGCGGAGTATATGGATGCATTCAGCTTCCACCCCTATACATTCGGGGTATATTATTATCCTGATGAAACAAACAAGATGACCTTAATGCAAAATGTGAATAAAGTAAAGAGTATATTGGGGTCAAACGTTCCGATTTGGTTCAGCGAGTGCGGATATTCAAACAATACCTTTTTGACCGAAGCCGACCAGGCGATTGCGCTTACGCGTATCGCAGCACAGGTTAAATACGAGCCGCAAGTCGAGCGTATGATTGTTTATAACTATCGCGAAAAGGGTACGGATGTGAATGATGCCGAGCATAACTGGGGCATTGTGGGAATCGACCACACGCCCAAACAGGCATATGCGGCGATTGCAAACATAAACGCCCTGCTCGGTTCGTCAGAGCCGTTTTACAAGTTTGACAATTCGGGTGCGAAATTTAAGGCATACGGATTCAACGGCACGGACGGCAAAAAAGTTTATGCGATTTGGGCCCACCGCAACAGAATGGAATATAATTCGCCCTCAACAGCGGTGCTGACCGCCGTATCGAACAGCGGCGCGGCAACCGCAACCCAAGATTCCATATCAATCGGTGTACCCGATGATATGGAGCTAACGCTTTCGGATATGTACGGAAACACGCTAAAGACCTTGAATATCGGCGAGAGCTACACAGTGACATACGAACCCGTATATGCGATTTTGCATTATAAAAACAGGACGGTTAAAACGGACGGAAACACGGTCAGGGTTTACGGTGTGACCGAGCCGAACAGAGATGTGACGATGAGGGTGTATGAAAGCATATCCGTATTCGGAAAGACGGAGTATATCGGACAGAAAAAATCCGACGCATACGGAATATACTCGTTTGAATTCGAGACGGACGAAACCAAAGCGTATACTATGCTGATAAACGATTCATCATCAGCGTTCGAATCGGGTTTAGGCTCGGGCGGCGATGAATTTGAGATTGCTTGTACACTCTATGATACATCGGGAAATGAAATTAAAGAGAAAAAAGATTTATATAATGCCGACAAAATAAAAATCAGGACTGAAATTACACCGAAAAACGGTTCAAGCACCGCGCCCGAATTATACGGCGGCGTGTATGTCGGCGACAGGCTGTGCTGTTCGAACGTTGCCGAGCCGAGATTCGGCGCGGACGGAAAGTACACAGCCGAAACAACGCTTGACATTATCGGTGAGAGCAACAAAATCAGACTTATGTTCTGGCAGAGCGATATGCGCCCCGTGCGCGAGAGCCTGAGTATAGAAAAATAAGGATTATGTATTGAATAAATTACAATATCGGAGGAAATTCATAATGAAACACATATTTACGCGTTTTTTAACAGCAGGTCTGATAACAGCGGCAGCTCTGACGGCAAACGCCGCCGCTGTTACATATCGGACGGACTATGACTATACAAATGCAAATTTAAAAATCCGCGGTTCGCTCGGCGAGACGGCTGTGAGTGATGATGTTTCGCTTATAATAATTAAGCCGAACGCGTCGTTGGACATACTCAATGATATAAATAACCGCAGCAATGCAATTTTGTATTGCCGACAGATAAAGGCAACGGACGGCAGCTTTCTTTTTGATATAGACTATCAAAGCGAAACGGGCGTTTGTGACGCGATTCTTACCGCCAACGGCGGCGATGACAAGGAGGAGTTTAAAATTACGGTTGTTTCACCCGAGGATTTCAAAAATGCGGTGTTGTATTTGAATGCGGCGGCGAAAGTGTCCGATGAAGAATTTATAAAAACAATAAATGATTATAAACTCGCTCTCGGTTTTGACTTTGCGCCCGATGAAAGCATTGATTTTGATTCGGCGATGAAAAAGTTCAGAAAATATGTTATGTCTAATCCGCTCAATACCGAAAAATCGGATGAGAACATTCGTCTGTTTAACACATTTGAGATTATTCAGGGAATCAGCCAAAAGACAATATCGGATATTGGAAAGTATATGGAAAAAATAAATATCGATGAGGATATTTACAACGATTACCAAAAGGCGGCAGGCACAGCGGCGCGCCGCGAATACTTTTCGTCAAAGGTTTTAAACGGAAAAATCGACGGTATTGACGATTTGACGAATCAAATCAAGCTGGGCTTGGTTTTCACGCAAATCCGATATGCCGACGGTTATGAACAGGCGGTGAATATTTTAGACAAATACGAATCCGTTGTCGGCATAAACGAGAGTATTGATTCATATGCGGTCAAGAAAATATGCGGAACGGATTTCAATTCCGCAGAGGAATTGGTTGCGGCTTATAAAAAGTATAAGAATACCGATAATTCATCATCCGGCGGAACGGGCGGCGGCAGCGGCAGCGGCGGAACGGGCAAAACAAACACAAGCCTGAACGGAAGCTATCAGATGCCGAGCGAGACGATACCCGACAAAGAGCCGGTGAAACCCGTCTTTGATGATATAGAGGGTATAGACTGGGCATACGAGGCGATTTCGGCGCTCAACGATTTGGGAATAATCAACGGAACGGGCGAAAATCGTTTTGAACCGAACAGGAATGTTCTCAGAGAGGAATTTGCAAAGATAATCGTGTACGCGATGCAGTTAGATAACGAAAGTTCGAATTCGAATGTGTTCAATGACGCGAGCGAGAATGACTGGTTTGTTAAATTTATTAATATCGCGGCGGACAACGGACTTTTACAAGGTACGGGCGGCGGAAAATTCGGTGTTGGCAATAATATCACGCGTCAGGATTTGGCGGTTATATTATTTAACGGAATACGAAAGAATCATACGCCCGAGAGCGCGGACACGGATATTAACAGCGTTCCGTTTGAGGACAAAGGCGATATTTCGGATTATGCAAAAGAGGCGGTTGCGTTCTTGTATAACAAAGGAATCATAAACGGTGTATCGGAAAGCGAGTTTGCGCCGCTTGCATCGGCAACCCGTGCGGAAACGGCAAAAATGGTTTGGCGTGCGCTCGAATATTTGAGATAACAGTGAACGGAGGAGTAATGATTATGAATAAAAAGAATTGTTTTAAAAAGATAATAAGCCTGACGCTTGCTCTGTTTGTGTTATTTAATATGAGTTTTGCGTTTTCCGCGGACAATAAAGACACCGCTGCGGACAGTGAAATAACCGAGATAATGGATGTGCTGAGGTTGCTCGGTATTATTCCCGACTATTATGATTACAACGCCGATTTTAACGGAAAGGCGTCAAGAGCTGATTTTTCGGACGCGGTTTATAAGATTATGAACACGGGCGCATACAGCACCGAAACCTTGTATTATTATGACGTGCCGAAAACGCATTGGGCGTTTGACGCAATAAGCTATCTGACCGAGCGCAAGATTATAGGCGGTTCTTCGGATAAGTTATTTGAACCCGACGCGTATATAAAACAGACCGAGGCGTACAAGATTTTGATTACGGCGATGGGTTACGGCGAGTATGCGGAAAACAACGGCGGCTATCCGAGCGGATATATCAAGGCGGCAAGTATGACAAAAATTTCATTGGGAATACCCTCAAAGACGGATGTGACAAGACGTGATATGTTTGTTATGCTCTATAACGCAATGCTCACAAATATTATGGAATCCGACAGCTATACTGTGGACGGCAACACGTACAGGGTCAACAAGGACGAAACGTTTTTGTCGATAAATCAAGGCATTTATTATAACACGGGCGTTTTGACGGCGGCAGAGCAAATGGGTATAAAGAATATCATTCCGACCGAAGATGATGAGGTTATTATTGACGACAAGCAATATAAGTCGGATATTAATTTAGCGGATTTTTTGGGTGAGAATATTGAGGTTTTATACCGATATGACAGAACAAATGACGAAAAGAGAATAATCCGGGCAAAGAAAAGCGGAGTGACCGAAAGCCTTAGTATAAATGCCGAAAAGGATACTTCGTTTGATTCCGATAGCTATACTCTTAAATATATCGATGAAAACGATAAATCAAAGACCGTTCAAATAAGCCGAAGTGCGACATTTGTTTATAACGGCAGAGAGATAGGCGATAATATTTCAAAGGCGTTATCCGATGTTTATGCGGATATAAAGCTTATAAAAAACGATGCTCAATACGATGTTGTTATAATTAAAGAATATTTCAATATTGTTGCCGATATTATAGACACGGACAGCAAAACTATATATGATAAAGTCAATCCGTCAAAAAATATCAGCCTTGACGAAGATAAGTACGATAAGCTGAATATTTGGAAATCAGACACACAGACGGCGGATTTTGAGGATATAACAAAAGGAAATATAATCAGCGCGTATATTTCAAAAGACGGAACGTATGCCGATGTCTACATAAGCGGAAAGACGGCCGAGGGTACAGTTTCGCAAATCAGCACCGAGGGCGGCGACACATATTTGTATATCGAAAATATCGGCTATAAATGCATAGACCAAAGCTTGGTTTCAACAGTTAAAGCCGGGGATAAGGCTATTCTCTATCTCGACCGAAAGAATCATATCGCATACGCCGATGTCCCGATGTCGGGTTCGTTCGCGGCGTACTTGATTAACTCGGTGATAAGCGATGATTTTTCGCCGAAGCTTAAAGTGAAATATTTAAAAGAGGACGGAAAGATTGAATATGCCGATTTTGCCGAAAAGGCAAAGGTTGACGGCGTTACATATAAGACCGCGGCAGAGATAATGAAGGCTTTGACATCGGACGGCAGCGCCAAATCGCGGCTTATGCTCTGTAAAACCGATTCCGAAGGAAACATAAAAGAGGCTGATACATCGACCCGAGACAGCAGATACGAGGGCGAGAACACTTTGCAGACAGAGGTTGGATATAAGACAAGCCAGAGATATAAATCATCGGGATTGATAGGCGCACTTATCAATATGGACTCGAACACAAAGGTTTTTTGTATTCCGTCAAAGGGAGATGTCTCGAATGACGATGAAAAAGATTTTGCGGTTTTGGGATATAACGCGATTGACAATGATACGTTTTTGAATGCCGAAAGCTATAAGACAACCGAGGACGGCGGAATGGCGAAATATGTTTGTATCTATAATTATAATATGAACAGGTTTAAGTCGGCGACTCTGCCCGTTTTGGTGTCGGATGTATCGGACGCGTTAAATTCAAACGGACAATCCGTTAAATGCCTGAACGGCTATCAGGACGGTAATGCGGTGAGCTTTAAAGCGGAAGAAGATTTTGATATTGATTCGGTCGGAATAACATCGGGCTGTTTCGTGCGCGTTGCCTTGAACTCGGATAACGAAATAACGCAGGCACGGGTTTTGTATGACCCGTCAAAGACGGACGGAAAAACATCGTCAAGTGATATAAATAACGATTACCGGACGGTTGTAGGTTATGCCAACTGTATTGCCGATGGCGTAATGTACATCGGCGAAAACAGCGGCGGAGAGAAAACTCTCGGAATTAAAACCTCGGGTCTGTCAGTGCTTGTATATGACAGCACTCAACGCGAAAAAGTAAAAACGGGCACGGTCAACGAGGCAAAAACATATAAGAATTATGCCGATGATTGTTCGAAAGTTGTTTTGCTGACGCGTTTTATGGCTCCTGCGGTACTGGTTATATATAAATAAAGGACGCGAAGAATATGGACAGCATAAATGTTACCGATGAATATAAGATTCCGACTATAATGGGGTGGAGCGCAGACGTTTATCTTGCGGCAGAGGATTATTTGAATAATTGAGTTAAGCATAAAAATATCCACGATGCGGGCATTGCCGCATCGTGGATATTTTATTATTATCTAAAACTTCATTTTTTCTATACGCTCCAACGCTTCAACACAGCGGTCATTATCACCGAATCCCGAAAGACGGAAGAATCCTTCGCCGTTTTCGCCGAATCCCGCGCCCGGTGTGCCGATTATGTTGCACTTGTTAAGCAAGAGGTCAAAGAAGTCCCAGCTTTTCATACCGTTGGGGCATTTGAGCCATACATAAGGGCTGTTCTTGCCGCCGAAATACTTGATTCCGATTTTATCAAAGGTCTTTGTCATATTTTCGGTATTGCGTCTGTAATAGTTAATATTTTCGCAAAGTTGTTTATAGCCCTCGTCCGAAAAAGCGGCAGCAGCGGCTCTTTGTACAACATAAGAAACACCGTTAAACTTTGTTGACTGGCGGCGCTTCCACAAATCCAAAAGTTTTACACCGTCGGATTCAAGTTCGGTCGGGATAACAGTATATCCGCATCTTACACCGGTAAAGCCTGCTGTTTTTGAAAAAGAACAAAGCTCAATTGCGCACTGTCTTGCGCCGTCTATTTCGAAAATGCTCCTCGGGCATTCGGAGTCTGAGATGAACATTTCATATGCGGCGTCATAGAGAATGACCGCATTGTTCTTTATTGCAAAATCAACCCAAACTTTGAGCTGTTCTCTCGTATATGCCGCGCCTGTCGGGTTGTTGGGCGAACAGATATATATTAAATCAGCCGCATCGGCATCGGTCGGTAGAGGAAGATATGCGTTTTCTTCGGTCGCATTGATAAACTTAATTTTTCTTCCCGTCATTATGTTTGTGTCGAGGTATACGGGGTATACCGGGTCGGGAATCAAAACGGTTGTGTCGGTATCGAATATATCGAGAATGTTGGCAACGTCCTCTTTTGCGCCGCAGGTAACAATAATTTCGTTTTCGTCAATATCGATGCCTATATGTTTTTTATAGTGGTTCGATATTGCGGATAATAAAAAGTCCTCGCCATAGCTTGACGGATAGCCGTGAAACGTGTCGATGTTACCCATTTCTTTTGCCGCATCGGTCATAGCGTTCGCTGCCGCCTTGCATATCGGCAAGGTTACGTCACCGATACCCATTTTAATAATATCCGCATCGGGGTGCGCCTCTTTATACTGCGCCGTTTTTTCGGCTATGTTTTTAAAAAGATAAGACGGTTTTAAGTTTAAATAGTTTTTGTTGATTTTCATAATTAATCTCCTTCGTTTTTATGATTTGCTTTTGGTTTAACAAGGGACTGAAAGTCCCATCGCTTAATATAGTTATAATTCGGGAATGTCAACCGTTCCGCAAAAGGCGGTTACGGCTTCGCCGGTCATAATTATCCTGTCGTTTGTACAGTTTATAACAAGGTCACCACCGCGCAGCTTAACCGTTATATCCGTGCCGTAATCGCAAAGCTTGTTTGCGCACGCCGCCGCAACGGTCGCGCACGCACCCGTGCCGCAGGCGAAAGTTTCGCCGCTGCCGCGTTCCCAGACGCGCATTTCAAAACGAGTATCATCAACCTTGTGAACAAATTCAACGTTGACCTGTTCGGGAAAGAATGGGTCGGTCTCAATCGGTGAACCCTCTGACTTTATATCAAAATCCCAAAGCGGAAAATCATCGGGAACAAATATAACACAATGGGGGTTGCCCATACTCACACAAGTGATATTGTGTTCCTTGCCGCCGACAACAACCGTCTTGTTTATGATTGGCTCATCGCTATCGGACTTGACAGGGATAAGAGAGGGAGTGAATTCGGCTTTTCCCATATTGACGGATGCGCCGACAACAGAGTCGTTTTCGATAAACAGCTGAATTTCTTTTATGCCCGAGAGGGTTTCGATTTTAAGCGGATTCTTTTTACTGATTCCGTTGTCGTATACAAATTTGGCAACACAGCGCACGCCGTTGCCGCACATTTTGCCCTCGCTTCCGTCAGCGTTGAACATACGCATCTTCGCGTCCGCACAATCGGAAGGACAAACCATTATCATTCCGTCACCGCCGATTGAAAAGTGCCTGTCCGACACGATTTCGGATAGTTTGTTCGGGTTTGAAATTTTATTTTTGAATGCGTCAACATACACATAATCATTGCCGCAGCCATGCATTTTTATAAAGTCAAGTTTCATCGAAATGACCGCCTTTCAAACGTAAATTTTCATTGGAATATAATAATATTATACATTTAAACGCAAATGATGTCAAGTGATTGCCAAAAAGACCGCGACTATTTTTTGAATGTGTATCGTATCGTTTTAGTGTAAAAATAACAAAAATCGTTTGATGTGTCAAACCAAAGAGAAAGAGAAAGTAAAATTAAAAGGGCGACCACTCTTGGCCGCCCGAGTTGTTTTTTATATCGAAACGGCTCAAAGCCGTTAATTGTTATGCTGTCCGATGAGATCAAACGCCGCTTTCGCCATAGTTCGAAAGAACACGCGCGGACGGGTCATCAACATCACAGCCTTCCCACGATTTGTTGGGCATCCAAAAATCAACAACCATTTCCGCCTGTCCCGGATAATACTTTTCGAATATTTCGCGATAGAGTAAAGACTCTTTTGTGAACGGCTGTGCATGAGTGTATTTCTGACGCTTTTCTTCGAATTCGGCATCTGTATAATACTTTTCGGCATAATCTTTGAGATACCATACCATTGAATGACCCACCGCATCGGAGAACGCCGCTTTTTCACGATACAAAATATCGTGCGGAAGATAGTCGCCCTCGAACGCGCGGCGTAACAAATATTTGCCCTTGCCGTATGTGTTGAGCTTCTTTTCGGGGTCTATCGACATAACATATTCGACAAAATCAAGGTCGCCAAACGGAACACGCGCCTCGAGAGAGTTTACCGAGATACATCTGTCGGCACGCAAAACATCATACATATGCAATTCGCGCACTCGCTTTTGAGATTCTTTTTGGAATTCCTCGGCGGACGGTGCAAAGTCTGTATATTTATAACCGAAAAGCTCATCGGAAATTTCGCCCGTTAAAAGAACCTTTATATCCGTTTTTTCGTGAATGTATTTACAAAGCAGATACATTCCCATACTTGCGCGGATTGTCGTTATATCGAATGTACCCAAAAGTTCGATTACGCTGTCGAGAGACGACAAAACATCGTCTTTGGTAATAATAACTTCGGTATGTTCGCTTTTGATGTAATCGGCAACCTGTTTGGCATACTTTAAGTCTATCGCGTCCTCGCTCATACCGATTGCGAATGTACGGATAGGCTTGTCGCTTTGGCGTGCGGCAATGGCACATACAAGTGACGAATCAAGTCCGCCCGAGAGTAGATACCCAACCTTTGCGTCGGCAACCAAACGCTTTTCTATGCCGCTGACGAGCTTATCGTGAATGTTTTTACATATTGTGTCAAGGTCGTCATAACAAACCTCCTTGACCTCGGCCATATCGCGATAGCATATAAATTTTCCGTCTTTATAATAATGTCCCGGTGGGAACGGCATTATTTTATCGCAAACGGGTACAAGGTTTTTCGGTTCGCTTGCGAACACGATTACGCCGTTTGAGTCATAGCCGTAATAAAGCGGACGAATGCCGATAGGGTCACGCGCCGCAATAAATTCATCTTTTCCGCCGTCATATATAATAAGTGCAAACTCAGCGTCGAGTTTACGGAACATATCCGTTCCGTATTCTTTGTACATAGGAAGAAGGATTTCACAATCCGATTCGCTTTTAAATGTGTATTTGTCCGCCAGCGCATCACGCAGCTTTTTAAATCCGTATATCTCACCGTTACAGACAACAAGGTTTTTGCCGAGTTCGAACGGCTGCATACCGGTATCACATAAGTCCATAATTGCGAGCCTGTGAAAGGCAAGAATGCCTTCGCCCGCTGTTTTTATGCGGCTGTCATCCGGACCTCTTGAAATTGTTTTGTCAAAACCGCTTTTGAATTTGTCAAAGTCCGTACATTTGCCGCAATAGCCCATAATTGAACACATAATTTCACCGCCTGTTCTTGTGTGTAAAATAGTAATTTTTGTTTATAATTTCAGTCAAAATACATCTCGGAGTTATCTTTTTAAAATCTTAATATTAACAGTTCAGCGAAGTACGGCACATAACCGTACTTCGCCATATAACAAAGGCATCAAATACCTTATTTTATTTTTCGGTCAACGCCGATTATTCAACGTCCTGCAAGGCATCAAAGCCTTCTTCACCGGTTCTTACCTTTACAACGTTTTCAACGTCGTAAACGAATATCTTACCGTCACCGATGTGTCCTGTGTAAAGAACTTTCTTGGCTGTCTCTATAACATCGCGAACGGGAACTTTGCTTACAACAATTTCAACCTGAACCTTGGGCAAGAGGTTTGTTTCAACGGGAACGCCTCTGTAATATTCGGGTTTACCCTTTTGAACACCACAGCCCATAACATGTGATACCGTCATACCTGTGATACCCAAATCCATCATTGCGTTCTTTAAGGTTTCGAATCTTGCTTCCTTACAGATAATCTCTACCTTTGTGAACTTATCCGCACCCTCTTTAACGGGTTTAGCCGCAGGAGCAGCCGCAACCTTTTCAACCTTAACGGCCTTAGATACGGGTACATCGCCCATAGCCTCAACGGAATAGTCAACAACCGTTGTGTCAGGTTCCATAGCAAAGCCTGCGTGAGCGGTGAGAAGTCCGTGTTCTGATACGTCCAAACCTGCGATTTCGTCCTCTGCACTTGCTCTGAGCCCGATTGTATGCTTGATTATCTGGAATACTATCGTAATAACAACCGCTACATAAACTATTACCGATACAACGCCGAGAGCCTGTACGCCGAGGAATTTAAGTCCGCCGCCGTAGAATAAGCCCTGCATTACCGGGAGAGTTCCGTCTGCCTCGGCAACACCGCCGGTTGAGAAAAAGCCGAGGAGGAGAGTTCCGAGCGCGCCGCATACGCCGTGAACCGAGATTGCACCAACAGGGTCATCGATTTTTGCCTTTTTGTCAAAGAACTCAATTGCGAGAACCATTACTATACCAAAGATAAGACCCATAATTGCCGCGCCAAGAGGTGATACTGTGTCACATCCTGCCGTGATACCTACAAGACCTGCGAGAGCCGCATTATATGTCATCGATACATCGGGCTTTCCGTAACGAACCCAGGTGAATATAAGTGTTGCAACACAAGCGCACGCTGCTGCGAGGTTGGTGTTAAAGAATACCAAACCGGCACGAGTCAGCTGTGCATCCGAGTCCATTCCTACGGTAGAAGCACCGTTGAAACCGAACCAGCAGAACCAAAGAACGAATACGCCGAGAGCCGCCGCTGTGATGTTATGACCGAGAATAGCTCTGGGCTTTCCGTCTTTGCCATACTTGCCGATACGCGGACCGAGGATTGCCGCACCGACACAGGCACAGACACCGCCGACCATATGTACACAGGTTGAACCTGCAAAATCGTGAAATCCGAGGTCTGCCAGCCAGCCGCCGCCCCAAATCCAGTGACCCGAAATAGGGTATATGATAAGAGATATAGCGGCGGAATAGATACAGTACGCGCTGAACTTTGTACGCTCTGCCATTGCGCCCGATACTATTGTTGCCGAGGTCGCACAGAATACAGTCTGAAAGATTGCAAATGCCCAAAGGGGAACGCCATCGGGGAGAATCGCGCTGTAATCACCCATTATCATCGGGTCAAGTTTGCCGAAAAGAGCCGTGCCCGAACCGAACATTATTCCGAAACCGATAAGCCAGAACGCCGGTGTACCTATACAAAAGTCCATGAGGTTTTTCATAAGAATGTTACCTGTGTTCTTTGCTCTTGTAAAACCTGCTTCACAAAGTGAAAAGCCTGCTTGCATAAAAAAAACCAATGCTGCGCCGAGTAGTACCCAAATTGTGTTTACTGAACTGAATGTCATTTTAATCACTCCTGTTTGAGATGTAGTATTGTTAATATAATATTTATATAAAGAAACCCCGCTGTGCATGGAACGTGATGCAATTCCTAAGATGTGATGTCTATGTATATATAGTGTTTACAGTACCTGTGCTGTCCGCACAGCGGAAAGTTTCATCTAAAGTTATTAAAGCAGTGTCGCTTTAATGCTGCCGAATGAATGTTTTGAGGATTGTAAGATATACCGCACTTAAATTCGGCATTTTTTTCGGCGCGGATTTTAGCGAACGCCAAAGAGTAAGTCGCCGTAAGTCGGGAACGGCCAGAACTTGCTGTCCGTCATTGTTTCGGCCTCATCCGCAACAACACGAACCGCCGACATCTTCGGCAAAATCTCATCGCGGATATAGTTTGCCTGCTCTTGGATATCCTCAACCGTTTTAAGCTTTGATGTTGCTTCTTCAAGCTCGCCCGTTCTGCTGTAAATCAAGTCAGCCATTGACGAAAGCTTTGAAATAACATCTTTTTCGTATTGTGACGAAATGCTTTCGGATAATTCCTTTTTGCGCAAAGCTGTCTTTGCCAATGATGAAACATAAGCCTCAATAGCAGGCAGAATTTCTTTTCTTGCCATATCCGCCATTGTCAAAGCCTCAATATTGACAGCCTTGACATAGTTTTCAAGCATAATCTCGCATCTTGATTCAAGCTCTGCTTTTGTGAATACGCTTTGTTTAATCAGCATATCCGCATTCTTTTTATCAAGAAGTTTAGGCATACAATCGGCTGTTGTCTTGAGGTTTGACAAACCTCTCTTTTCTGCCTCAGCCATCCACTCGTCACCGTAACCGTTGCCATTGAATATGATGCGTCTGTGTTCCTTGATTGTATCCTTGATGAGTTCGTGCAAGTCTGTGTCAAAGTCTGTTGACTTTTCGAGTTTGTCTGCGAATTCCTGAAGGATTTCGGCAACCGCGCTGTTGAGCATAATGTTTGCACAAGCGATACTGTTGGACGAACCGAGCATTCTGAACTCAAACTTGTTACCCGTGAAAGCGAACGGCGAAGTTCTGTTTCTGTCTGTTGTGTCTTTCTTGAATTCGGGAAGAACGTCAACACCGAGTTTCATCTTTGCTCTCTTGCCGCTGCTGTAATCACTGTCGGATTCGATTGCCTCGAGAACCGCCTCGAGTTCATCGCCGAGGAATATCGAGATAACAGCCGGCGGAGCTTCGTTTGCGCCGAGACGGTGGTCGTTTCCTGCTGTTGCAACGGAAAGTCTGAGCAAATCCTGATATTCGTCAACCGCCTTTATAACGGCAACCAAGAAGAGGAGGAACTGTGCGTTTTCATAAGGTGTTTCGCCGGGTGTCAAAAGGTTTACGCCCGTATCGGTTGCGATAGACCAGTTATTGTGTTTACCGCTTCCGTTTACGCCTGCGAACGGTTTTTCATGCAGTAAGCATACAAGACCGTGCTTTGATGCAACTTTTTGCATGATCTCCATTGTGAGCTGGTTGTTGTCGGTTGCGATATTCGTTGTCGAATATATCGGTGCGAGTTCGTGCTGTGCCGGTGCAACCTCGTTATGTTCGGTCTTTGCGAGGATTCCGAGTTTCCAAAGCTCATCATTTAAGTCTTTCATAAATTCGGCAACTCTCGGCTTGATTATTCCGAAATAATGATCGTCCATTTCCTGACCCTTCGGCGGCTTTGCTCCGAAAAGCGTTCTGCCGGTGAAAATCAAATCCTTACGTTTGTCATACATCTTTTTATCTATAAGGAAGTATTCCTGTTCGGGTCCGACCGAAGTTCTTACCATATGAACACTGTCGTTTCCGAAAAGCTTTAAAATTCTGAGTGCCTGTGTATTAAGAGCGGCCATTGAACGGAGCAGCGGTGTCTTTTTGTCAAGAGCCTCGCCCGTGTATGAACAAAAGGCGGTCGGAATACATAATGTCTTATCCTTTATGAATGCGAATGAAGTAGGATCCCAAGCCGTATAACCTCTTGCCTCGAATGTTGCTCTGAGTCCGCCGGACGGGAACGATGATGCATCGGGTTCGCCTTTGATAAGCTCTTTTCCCGAGAACTCCATAATTACGCCGCCGTCGGGTGCCGGGGTGATAAAGCTGTCGTGCTTTTCGGCGGTGACGCCTGTCATTGGCTGGAACCAATGAGTATAATGCGTTGCGCCTTTTTCAACCGCCCAATCTTTCATTGCAAGAGCAACTGCGTTTGCCAAAGATATATCAAGCTGTTTGCCCTCGTCGATTGTTTTCCTGATTGAATTATAGACTTTTTCGGAAAGCCTTGCTTTCATCTGTCTGTCATCAAAAACATTTTCTCCAAAGAATTCAGGTACTGTTAACATATAAATCAACCTTTCTTTTATGTAAATATTTTTTACTAAAACAAAAAGGCAAGGATGCTTGGGGGATAAAATATCCTCAAGGCATCCTTGCCTTATGCGTTGCATTATACTCCTTTATTATATCTTTGTCAACCCCTTTTTTGAAAAAAATTGAATTTTTTTTGGTATTCTGTCAAATTATACAAATGAAAGGGCGGAAATGCACCGATGATGTGTTATAAATTATGCCAATATCGTGCTTTTGGAACGGCGGCAACCCAAAATATCACGGATTTTAAGTGAGCAAACAGATTATGACCCGAATATAAATATTGTGAAATTGCAAAAAATTTATTTATTTTTCGCAATGGCAGGTACGGCGAAATAAGAGGTCGGCGATATAATCAAGATGAAATTTTTCACGAAACAGGTTTTGTCGGCATACTTAATATATCAATTTGTATTTTTTTAAACTCAAATTTAACTTTATATGCTAAAACTATTGCATTTTTCGGGTAATTCGTGTATAATAATCACGGTAAAAATAATTTGCCGCTGCGGCGGCATACAGAGGAGTTTATACAAATGAATTTAAAAAACAAAACCATAAGTTTTTTGGGCGACAGCATAACAGAGGGTTGCGGTGCATCGAGTGTTGAAAAGCGTTTCGATGAGGTTCTGATGGAGATGGCGGAACTTGCGGATGTTAATAATTACGGCATCGGCGGAACGAGAATCGCACGTCAGCAAAAGATTAATCCCGACACTGTTGTATGGGACGAAAATTCGTATTGCGAGAGATTTGATAAGGTAGAAGAGGCGGATATAATTGTTGTGTTCGGCGGAACGAACGATTACGGTCACGGTGACGCTCCTTTCGGAACGTTCGATGACAGAACCCCCGATACATATTGCGGTGCGCTCCACTATCTTATGAGTAATCTTATCAAAAAGTTTCCGAAATCAGAGGTAGTGTTTATCACACCGCTGCACAGAGAAGGCGAAAATACTCCGAATAAGTCAAACGGTCTTACGCTTAAAGAGTATGTTGATATGATAAAACAGACTGCTGAATACTATTCTCTGCCTGTACTTGACTTATATGCAAACGGCGGTATATGCCCCGATATTCCGGAACAGAAAGAGCTGTATACTGTTGACGGTTTGCATCCGAACGATTTGGGATATGAGCGAATCGCCAAAAAGCTGAAAACGTTTTTAGAGCTTCTTTAATTTATATAATTTAAATTGAAATATCTTTAAAGGAATGATTAAATGGCAAAGATACGAAGACAGCATATGTCAATAGAATGGCATAATATTATAGAATCCGATGATAATCTGCCTGCGGTTTCAGCCACGCTGAAAGAAAAGGCGACATTGGTCGGGAGGGTCGGACTTATGATGCTTTCGGTCGGTACGGGCGCGTGGCGTGTCCGCAATTCGATGAACACAATATCGCGCAGTCTCGGTATAACCTGTTCAGCGGATATAGGGCTTTTGGCTATTACGTGGACGTGTGCCGAGAATAACGAGATGCTTACTCAGTCAATGTCAATACCGACCACAGGCGTAAATACCGATAAACTTATGGAGCTGGAGCTGTTTATAAAAGAGTTCCCCGAAATTATCGATACTTTTTCGGTGGAAAAGTTTCATAAAATCCTCGATAAGATACAAGATAAGTCGGTAAATTATGCCGCGTGGCAGCAAGGACTCGCAGCGGCACTTGCGTGCTGTGCGTTTACGTTTTTGCTCGGTGGCGGAATCGTTGAAATGATTTGCGCATTTTTCGGCGCAGGTGCCGGAAATTTTGTGAGGAACAAGATGCTGCGCCGAAAGATTTCGCTTTTTGCGAATGTAAGCGCAGGCGTGGCAACCGCGTGTATGGTATATGTCCTGAGTGTTTGGCTTGCGCAAACGATTTTTAAAGTTTCGGCGGTGCACCAGGCTGGGTATATATGTGCAATGCTTTTTGTGATACCGGGTTTTCCGCTTATAACGGGCGGAATCGACCTTGCAAAGCTGGATTTGCGGTCGGGTCTCGAACGGGTAACCTATGCTCTGCTCATTATTACCGTTGCAACAATGACGGGATGGGTCACGGCAATGGTGTTCAATTTTGAACCTGCTGATTTTGCCGCACTGAATATTCCGAAAGGCACACACGTAATATTGAGAATTATTGCAAGCTTTTTCGGCGTATACAACTTTTCGATTATGTTCAACAGCCCGAGAAAAATGGCACTTGCCGCAGGGCTTATCGGAATGCTTACGAATACGTTAAGGCTTGAACTTGTCGATATGTTCCCGATTTTGGTCGGTGCGGAATTCCCGATTGGGGTTGCAGCGTTTGTCGGTGCTTTTTGTACGGGGTGTATAGCGTCGGTTGTAAAGAAAAGGATAGGTTTTCCACGAATTTCGCTTACCGTACCGGCGATAGTAATTATGGTTCCGGGGCTTTTTATGTATCGCGGAATATACCTTATCGGTTTAAATCAAGTCGGCGAAGCATCGGTATGGCTGGTTAAGGCGGCTCTTGTAGTGATTGCACTGCCGCTCGGACTCGTGTTCGCAAGACTCTGTACGGATCCGAATTTCAGAAAGTGTACCTAATAAATATGAAAAACATTATAATTATAACGCAAAAAACAGGGTTCGCCGGCATTGGCGAACCCTGTTTTTTGCGCTGATTTTATATATTCGATTTATTGCTCACAAGCAAGTGCCGCACCGATTATTCCGGCATCGTTCATCAAAGATGCAATTCTGATGTCTGTCTGTGCAACAGCCTTACAATACGAATGTTTCTTTGCGTATTCTTTAATCGGGTTTAAGAGATAATCGCCCTCTTTGCTGATTCCGCCGCCGATAACAAGAATGTTCGGCTGGAATATATTGATTATGTTGGTGATACCGCTCGCAACATATTCGATGTACTTGTCAACAACCTCTTGACCTGCCTTGTCGCCTGCTTTTGCGGCGTTGAATGCGGTTCTGCCGCTGACCTTTTCGTCTTTTGCCATTATGCTTTCGGGATGTGCGGCAATAGCAGCCTTTGTCTGACGAATGAGCGCCGTAACGGACGCGTATGATTCCCAACAGCCGTCGTTGCCGCAGGTACAAGGCTCGCCGCCGTGAATCAAAACTGTGTGACCGAGTTCGCCGCCCGCGCCGTTGAATCCGCGGTAAATCTTGCGGTCAATGATAACGCCGCCGCCTACGCCCGTGCCGAGAGTTATGGCAACAAAGCTGTCAACATCGCCGCCGCATTCAACAAATTCGCCGTATGCTGCCGCGTTTGCATCGTTTTCGATATTTATGGGTACGTTTATGTACTTGTTGAGTTCCGCTGCAAGGGGAACGTCATACCAGCCCAAGTTGTTAGCATATACAACAACACCGTTTTTGTTGTCGATTGTTCCCGGGCTTCCGATACCGATTCCCGAGATGTCCGAAACGGTCAACTCCGCTTTATCGATAAGTTCGCTGCAAAGGTCAGCCATATCTTTAACTATTTCGCTGTAACGACGGGTCGAAAGAGTCGGCTTTGAATCGGTACAGATGATTTTTCTGTTTTCATCCACGATTCCTGCCGCAATATTTGTTCCGCCCAAATCTATTCCGATATAATACATATTTAATCTCGCCTTTCTGTTTTACATTTGGTTTTATAATATTAATAAGTTTATTATATACTATTTTTGCCTTTTTGTAAATAGTTTTGTTTAAGATTTTTTGTTTTGCGACCGAGTAAGCGGAGCGTATGTTTATGACATCCGTCCGTAAATATACGCGGGCAAGGAAGCTGATACCGAGAATGTTAAACGAACTGATTGAAAAAATCGAAGTACACCAATCCGAAAAGATTGACGGTAAAACCGTTCAGCAGCTCACAATTCATTATAACTGCATAGGCAATATTGAAATACCCGACCTTGAAAAGCTACCCGAAAACAATGTTTCGGCACATACAAGACAGGGCGTAGATGTTCATTTTGCCGCTTGCGCATGTTAAAAAGGCAATAAAAAACCGAGTGTCATACAAAACCTTTCAAGTTCTGTAAGAACACTCAGTATGGTGCGGATAAGAGGACTTGAACCTCCATGAAATTGCTTTCACATGGACCTGAACCATGCGCGTCTGCCAATTCCGCCATATCCGCATATAATAACTGCAACGCTTTATACTTTACCACAATTTCGCCCGAAAGTCAAGGCTTTTTTCGAAAAAATCCGTATTTTTTGAAAATTAACGAAAAGTTTATATATTCCAAAAAGGTGAATTTAGGGTTATATTTTAATTGTTTACATCTAAATTTCAATACGTTTCACCGACAGAGACACAGACGGCAAAAACCTGATTTGTAAGATTTTAGCACATTTGAAAAGATTACACACTGTTTTTGTTGGTAATTGTGCATAAACGACATGGTTTTAAATTGTGCAAAACGCTATTTCGGCAAATTTTTAAAAAGTTACTTCAAGAATGTGCATTGTTTAATAATATCGTGTATTGATTTTTTAAAAAATTTCACTTAAAATAAAAGTACGATTTATAAAACACATTTTTCAGAGGTGATTTTTGTGAAAAGATTGTTCAGTCTTTTGATTGCGCTGAGCGCATCGCTCACGCTCTTGAATCTCGGTCTTGTCTATGCTGACGACCCGCCCGATGAGATTAGCGAGGTGGAGTACGCGCAAAACAACGGCGGTTTTTCGAAATACCACGATTTTTCCGCCGATGAGGAACAGTTCGGGTTCACCCACGTTGTCGGCGGATATTCATACACGGACTTGGGCGATGCCGAACACGGACGGGCAATGAACGTGACTTATAACTCAACGGGATTTTTGTATGACAAACTCAAAAATCCGATTACCGAGGGTTCGTTTATGATAACCTTTGACGTCAAGCCGATGACAAAGGGTATATATAATTTTATGCAGCTCGTCAACGCGGACACGGGCAACAGTGCGCAGGGAATCCCGGCAAGCAATATGTTTTTGACTTTTGGAATGAAAGAGGACGGGTTTAACTACTTCCCCGGAATGGATAAGCGCGGCTATTATGAGCTCAGCACCGAACCGTATGAGTACGAGATTGGAAAGTGGTATAACATCTCGATTTTCGGTGACTTTGATAAAAAGACTCTCTATTATTATATTAACGATGAGCTTTATAAAACCGACCGGATGAAAGACGCATTCAATGCTCTATATGCCGTGCGGCTTTGTTCATACGGTCTCGGAAACGGCACAATGACGTATATGCTCGATAACTGGGGCATTATGCGCGGTGACTATTCCAATATAAAACAGTGGATTGATAAAGGCCACCAAGCGCCGAACCATATCAAGTCACCTGTTAAGGTGAGTGCCGCCGATATGCCTTTCGGCAACAATTTTTATGACTCGGATATAAATGTTACATTGAATTTTGAAAATTCGGCGGAGTATGATGCGGAAACAACCGCGTTTTATTCATTGGTTGACGAACACGGACAGGTATGTTGGAACAAAGAAGAAAGCCTGAACATACCGCGCGGCGAAACGGCGTCAAAGAAAATCAAGATTGATTCGAACAAAACGCCTTACGGCTTGATTAAGCTGAAAGCCGAGCTGACCGATAAAAACAACGGGGAACAAAGCTTTTACGAGGAAGATATTTCCAACACGAGAACAGCCGAGAAAAATATGAAAATCGGTATACACACACTTTTGACCAACGACCGCCTTAAGCACTTAGAGTACACAAGAGATATAATGCAAAGTCTTGATAAAGTCGGATTTGGGTTAGAAAGAGATTCGAATAACTGGATAGATTTTGAGCAACAAAAAGGCGTGTACCAAATCGAAGATACCAAAAAATATGAATATGAAGAAAAAAAGGATTTAAAGTTCGACAGAATGATGATTTTATCAGGCGGAAATCCGCTTTATCTTCCGGTTAGGGGCGCCCTTCCCGTGACAGATGCCGAACTTAAAGCGTGGTACGATTATTGTTATAATGTAACAAAACAAACTATGGGACTTTATAAGTATTATGAGGTATGGAACGAGCCTAACCTCATACCGAACTTTAATCCAACGGGTGTTGATGCAAAGGGATATACAAAAGTTTTAAAAGCAGCGCACGATGCAATACTTGCCGCGAACCCCGATGCGATAATCGTCGGAATAGCCCAAAGTAACTATGGAACAACATATATATCACAGGTCTTGGAGGCAGGTGGCGGCGAATACCTTGACGCAATATCTATCCACCCGTATATGTGGTCGCAAGGTCCCGAGGCAGGTCAGATGGAATTTGTCGGAAAGGTTCGCGAATGTATCGACAGCTATGGCTATAAAGACATTCCGCTTTTTGTAAGCGAAATCGGTTGGCAGGTATCTGTCGGTCTTGATGAACAGGCGATATATAACACACAAATGCTTATATTAAATGAAGTGTACGGTTATATGGATAAGATTTGGTTCTTTAGATATACCGAGGCACCGACAGACGTAAACGAGGGATTCGGATTTTTGAATTCGGTTATTGCTCAAAAGCCGTTTTTGGCAAGGCGGCATTTCGGAGCGGTTGCGAACTTTAACCGACTTATGAACGAAGTGACGTATAAAAAGACCAAGGTCACAGCCGACGGCGTGCCGCTTTATGAGTTTACGCTAAAGGATGGGCGCAGCTGTATCGCGACATGGAATTCAAGTGATGAAAAGAAAGACCTTGCGCTTGATTTGGGGTGCGAATCGGTAACGGTGTCGGATATATACGGAAACGAATCGACAGTATCGGCGGCGAACGGAATATTCACATTCTCGGTTGATAAGTTCCCGATGTATATAGTGGGTAACTTTGACAAAGCGGATGTAACATCGGCGCAAAGCTCGGTTGGTGCGAAAGAGATAAACATTGTTCCGGGTTCAAAAGCCGAATTGTATGTACAGACGATTGAGTCTGACGATGTAAGTGTTTTTGTTGACGGAACGGAAAATCTGACGGTTGAATCGGTTGAAAATGTCGGCGGCGGAAGATATAAGGCGGTCGTTGCGGCAAGCGGTGATTATTCGGGCGGCGAGATGATAAAAAGCTCGGTGACCCAAAACGGTAACCTTATCTATTCGGCAAAGACGACAGTCAACAAGGTTGATTCGGTGACGGTCAAGACAAACGTTGAATATTATGCGTCGAACCGCTGGCGGCTTGTTGTTGACATAAACAATAACTTATACGAAGGCTCGATGAGCGGCAGGATAAACATACAAGAGCCGACCGAGTTCGCGAAAAGAGTAAGCACACGTGAGGTCGCACCGATTAAGTCGGGCGGCAAAAGCGTGACAAAAATACACATTCCCGACCTTGTCGGAACAAAGGATTTAAGCTTTAAAGGAAATCTCGTGATGTCGGACGGAACGGAAATTGATTTATCAAGAGTGATTTCGTTCAAGGGCATACCATATATGCGAAATGTTCCGAACTTTGACGGCGTTATCTCACCGGGCGAATGGAATACCGCGTGGAAGCTGAACATCGGCAAGAACGGTGACGGAAAGTATGTAAAGCTCACGGGAGATGATTACAGCGGTGACGATGACTTATCGGGTGAAGTTTATCTTGGCTGGGATAAAAAGAATTTCTATCTCGCCGCCGAGGTGAAAGATGAAACGTTTGAAACAGACCCTGACGGACGTTTGTGGGCAGGCGATTCGATTCAGTTCGCTTTCTCGCTCAAAAAAGAGGCGAGCGCAAAGCGTACCGAGATAGGAATCGGCATAGGAAAGGACGGACCCGAGATAACAAGGTCATCATCGCTTGCGCCGCCGTCTGACGGAAGCCGATTCATACACGAGCTTTCGGTGGTGAACAATCCCGATACGAAAAAGACGGTTTATGAATTGTCGATACCGTGGTCTGAGATGTTTCCGTCCGGGTTCTCAATTGCCGATTATACTCAGGTGTTGTTCTCTTTCTTGATAAACGACAGGGATAACAACGCCAGAGAGGGATATTATGAGATAGGCTCGGGCATAGGCGGTTCAAAAGACCCGTCAATGCACTTTGAGTACAATTTAATGAAATAGTTAAATATAAAAATATATTAAATTAAAAATAAGGAGTTGTTTGATATGAAAAAAATTAAAAGATTTTTATCGATGGCAATCGGATTGGTTATGTTGGTTTCGGCTCTGTCGGGAATGACAGTTGCAAGTGCGGTTGAACTTGAAGTGTATGACCCCAATTATGATTTTGTGCGTGACGGGTATCTGAATAACAACAGCGATGCTGTCGAAACATTGGATTCATATGACGGACGTTCAAACGTAATACACATAAAGGAAAATAACGGCAACACCTCTGTCGGCGCGGTTGTTTCAGATGAGACACTGGCAACGGATAAATATAATTTCAGCTTTGACTTTAAGTCAAGCACATATCAGGCAGGCACATCAACAGGACCGTTTGCTTATATCACAGTCAGCACAAAGGCGGCGACCTCGGATATTTTCACCGGTTGGGCGCCGTTTAGCTTCGGAACGAAAAGCACAGGCTCGATGGGTCTTTGTTTTGTTAATGCAACGGAGTATGATTCGACTTACGGATACAAGGAAAACTGTCAAAATGATGTATGGTATCATATAGACTGTATATATGATTATTCAAATCAAAAGATACAGATATATTGTGATGGCGAAAAAATATCCGAAAGAGCAATGTATGAGGGCGGCGAAACGGCAAATGCATTTTTTGTGACATCAAGACAGTCAAGTGGCTCAAAGGGTGCAAAGGGCGATGTATATTTCAGCAATCTTAAAGTAAACGCTCTCGGAAAACAGACGATTACAGCCGAATACGATGCGGCAAATACCACAGACAGCCGGATAGCGGTTAGGTTTTCCGAGGCAGTAGCACAAGAGAGCCTTAACGCAATAAAAATTGTTGATTCCGAAACGCTCGAGCCTGTTTCAACGGGAGGTGTGACAAAGACAGACGGCCTGACTGCGGCAATCCCCGTAAGCGGTTTGAAATACGGCGCCGAATACAGAATATCGGTTCCCGAGGGAATAACGGGTGCACTCGGCGGAATAACGGCGGCACAAGAGATATGCTTTAATACGGCGGACGTAAAAGGTACATTTTCATCGCACGTGTTTGAGGATAATTTTGAAAGCTATGAAGCAATGAAAAATGCGGGTTCGGCGGATACAGGTAACTTAAACGAAATTTGGCCGAGAAGCGGCAGCCAATACTGGGGATTCGGAAGATATGTTTGGACAAACGGCAATTCGAAGGTTTTGAGAATAGACGGTTGGCAAGCAACAAACGCAGTAAGCGTAAAGACGGTTAAGTCGTTTGAGTCAGCGTATACGGACGGCATAATAGAGTATAACTTTGATATGGCGGTGAATGACCAAAACTCCGATGAAATAAGAGAATTCAGCTTTGTGCTGAAAAGAGGTGATACTTCCAATTATGATCAGGTATTCGCGATAACGGGGGATAAAATTACTCTGTGCAATCCGATTTCGGCGTCAACAACGCCACAGGTTGTAACAAACTTTAATATGCCGAATAACTTGACGGATATGGTATCGTTCAAGGTTATCGAGGATTTAATAAACAAAAAGATCAAAACCTATGTTAAACAAAACGGTGAATATGTGCTTTTGAACAATGACCCAAACGGTGCGGCAATTGCGAATTATCACTATACAAACGGCGGAACATCGGCTTTCGGTTTTCAGTTTTATAAAGGGGCAACGTCGAACGTGCTTGCAACCGACACATCAATGATTATCGACAATATAACGGTTGATGTCGGCGAACCGCCGATGAGCGCAGTGGTAAAAAAGCTTCGCCTTGATGACGGCGAGCTTACATCAAAGAGCGCAAGCGCAGCAACAACCGGTATAAAGGTATACTTTAACCAAGATATGGATGCGACAACATTGGATAGCATAAGCGTATCCGCGGCGGACGGTTCGGCTGTTGACAAAGATGTCACGTATAATGCCGACACGTGTTGCGCAATGTTAAAGCTCAAAGGTATGTTAAGGGCAAAGACGGCGTATACGATAAACGTTCCGACAACGGTTAAGACGGCGGACGGCAGAGCGTTGGCGAGAGAGTATGCCGGTGTATTCACCACGGGCGAGGGAACGTTGTTTGTATCGAACCCGACCCTTAAAAACGGTGACGTTGACGCAACAAAGGAAAACACAAAGGCGGGCAACACGTTGACCGCAAAAGTGAGCGTTATCAATCAGACAGGCTCGAGCGATGACCTCGTTTTGATTCTTGCGGCATATGACGGCGATAAGTTAATCGACCTCAAATATGACCCCAAGGCATATACGGCGGCGGACACGAATTTCGAGTTGACGACAACATATACCATACCCGAAAATGTTGGTGATTTGAACGTACAGGTTATGCTCTGGAACGGTTTTAATAAGATGATGCCGGTCAAAGGCGCAATAACATTGGAATAATGGAAAATTGAAAATGCGGAATGGGGGATCGGCAAATCAAAATAATTTTAATGAATAAACGCCGTCCCCTGTTCCGCCGTGCCTACCGCGGCGGCAATGAAAAATTATTTTGATTTTGATTGCGGAAAAAACAGGGTTCCAGAAAAATGAGGGTTGCACCCGAAATTTTTTGGGAAGAGGAAACGCGGCAAAAAAGGCGATGAATTTTATTATGATAAAATTCGAGCAAACAAAGCGAGCGTTGGCGACATCCCGTGATAACCAACAAACGGCACAAACTACGGGAAAAATAATTCGGAAGGATTTGGGACATATATGAAATTATCAAAAAAACTGGTTTCGGCGGCAATATGCGCGTCAATGCTGTTGTCCTGCGGCACTTTCGGGCTTGCCGCGGACAATACGAATGCAAAATGCTCAATCGAACAGACAGACCTGTCGGTTCTGACCGTCAAAGTCAAATCCGACAAATCTTCGTTCAGCGTTATGGTTTTTCCGAAAGGAAAGACATACACCGACCTTTTGGATGCGTCCGAGTGGTCGGCGGATATTGTCGTATATGCAAGAGAGTTTAAAAACAACGGCACAACCGAATTTAAAATGGACTTATCAAACACGCGCTCGGGTGATTATACCCTTTATCTGTCCGAGGGCGGCGAGGTTTTGCAATACGATTTTAAATTCGTCAGAAAGGATATGAAAGACGAGGTCTATAAGAGAATCAACGCCTCGGCATCAGCGGACGAAATCACCGATATTCTCGACTATGCCTATTTGGATTTAGGGCTTGCCGATGACGAATGGAACGCCGCGGATAAAAGCGGTATTTCGTCAAAGCTTTGGGATATAAAGCAGGGCGGCTTTACATTCAGCGACAGCGATAACGGAAAATCGGACGAATATCTGTTCTCGGCGATTGTTATCGACCTTTTGAACAAGTCAAAGATCACCAACATATTTAACTTTACCGAAAACTTAAATATGGCTAACACCGAGATGAAAAACCGATACAAAAAGGATTCGGTAACATCGGGGATTCAATCCGATGTAACGAAAAGAATGTCGGCAAAGTCGATAAAGGACTATAACGACCTTATCACAAAGTTCAAAGACGCGGTGATTTTGGGCATCGTTGGCGGTGCGGATAACTATATCCCTGTCAAAGAGGTAATCACCGAGTTTTCAACCTATATCGGTGTACAGACATCAAGGCTGAGCGATTCGGTGTATTCGGCGGTTCAGGGTAACAACTTTAGCACAATTGCGGCGCTTGCCGATGATTTAAAGTTGAGATACGGCACATCGAACAGCGATAACGGCTCGGGCGGCAGCGGCGGCTCGGGCGGCGGACGCGGTAGTTCAATCAAGGCGGACAATGTTACCGAGGTTGTTCCGCCCGAAAAGATGCCGACCGATATATTTGTGGATTTGGATTCGGTCGAATGGGCGAGAGAAGCGATTGTTTCGCTTGCGGAAAAGAGAGTTGTTTGCGGAAAAAAGGATAAGTTATTCTATCCGAACGATACGATAACGAGATACGAGTTCGCCAAGATAGTGTCAAACGCGTTTTTGACGGACAAGAGCGGTGACAGGGGGATTCCGTTTGTTGACGTTCCAAAGGATTTTTGGGCGTATGAATATGTCAAGACGGCGTATTCGAACGGCGCGATTTTAGGCAAGTCGGACGATACATTTGACGGTGATGCGGTTATCACGCGACAAGAAATGGCGGCGATTTTATACCGCGCGGCGCAAAATGTCGGAAAGACTCTTTCGGATTATGAAAGCGCAAAGGATTATCGCTTCAAGGACGATGCGGCGATAGACGATTATGCAAAAGAGCCTGTCTATGTTCTGCGCCGTGACGGAGTTATTAACGGCGTCGGCGATGATATGTTTGCGCCGCTCGATATTGCGACAAGAGCCGAGGCGGCACAGATGGTCTATCTGATGCAAAGTCTTTAATCAGACAAGGAGGACGTAAAGATATGAAAAAGGTACTTTCTATATTGCTTTCGATATGCTTTATGCTGTCGGCGGTTTATGTCAACACGGCTTTTGCCGCCGACACTGCCGCCGCGGGGCAGGATTCCGAAGCGGTGGGATTGCTCAAAGCTCTTGAGGTCTTTCCCCAAGACATAGATTTAAACGCCGAGATAACAAGGGCGGACTTTTCAGTATACATGGCAAGGGTGTTCAAGGTCAATGACTTTGACGTGTCGAACACAAGATATTACCTCGATGTTCCGATGGATCATTACGCTCTGACGGCGATTAACTATCTGACCGAGAGAGGAATATTAAAGGGCGATTCGGCACAGATTTTCAGACCCGATGATAAAATCACGGTCGGCGAGGTCTGCAAAATTTTGTTATCCGCTTTCGGCTGTGACGAATTCGCGGCGAGTCTCGGCGGATACCCTACAGGATATATCCTCGGCGCGCGCCGTCTCGGGGTTCTCTCGGGTAACCCGTCACCCGAGGGTAATCTCACGGTGAGCCAAGCGGCGGAATATATATTCAACACAATCGGCGATGATTTTATTGACGGCATTCACTTTGAGAGAAACGGCGCAGAGGGGCTTGCGGATTCAAGCGTTCTCGCGGATTATTTCAGCGTGTATGTCAAAGAGGGAATCGTGACGGCGGCACGCGGTGCGTCAATGTATCAGGATAAGCTGACGGTTGCCGATAAGGTTTATGTCGATGATTTAAAGATGGACGACCCGACCGCAATTATGCCCGAAAGCCTTATTGGGTTGAGGGTAAGGGCGTATTATCGCCATACAAAAAACGCGGCGGACAACGAGCTTATATATGTCTATGACGATACAAGCGACAACGATGTTTTAAAGATTGACATTAACGATTTTATAAAGTACAGCGATAACACGCTTGAATATTCCGATGGTGACAAGACCAAAAAGACGGGATTCGGCAAGATTATTTCGGTTATGTATAACGGAAGCCCCGTAAGCGGGAACGTCAAAGATGTTTTTGGTAATCTGTACAGGGGAACAATCACGCTCAAAAAGACGAGCGGCGGAGGTTTTGACCTTATCATAATTGAGAACGGAACGCCGTTTTATGCGTCATATATAAGCACCAAGGACGAAACGATTACCGATTCGGCTTTGGCAATGGATGCGAACGGCGGCAACAAGACGATAAAAGCGGCGGATTATGAAATATTCGAGATATTCAATACCTACGGCGAAAAGATTACGATTGACAATATCAAACAAAAGGATATAATAACATTATACGAAGCGGCGGATAAGCACAAGGCAAGACTTGTTGTTTCGGATAAGACGGTAAACGGTACGATTTCGGGCGTTAATTATGAAAACGGCGAGAATATAATCAAGCTCGGTGATGCTCAATACAAGATGAGCGACCTTTCCAAAACAAAGTCGCCGACCGATATAAAGGCAGGCAATAATGTGTTATTGCGCATCGATTCGTTCGGATATGCGGCATATGCCGAGACGGTTGTTCCGGGTGAAATGAAACCCGGCTGGCTTGTCGGAATTGCGGTTGACGATTCGGGATTTGAAAAGACGGCAAAGCTGCGCCTTTATACCTCGGACGGCAATTTGGAAGAGCTGACCGTTTCGGACAAGGTTAAGGTTGACGGCGATTCAATCGATGACGGCGACAAGGTTCGCAGCGCGATTCCGAATTATAATTCGGTGAACGGTAATGTAAAGCCCCAGCTTATTATGTATTCGCTTGATTCGGACAAAAAGATTAGAAAGATTGATACAACCAATGTCGGCACGAACGAGATTGCGGGCGAGACACTTGCACAGAATATCAAAAGCGGCGAAGTCCTGATTTATGCTGACGGAAGGCTCGGAATAAAGTCCGCACTTTCCGCATCGTGTATTCAGTTCACAGTGACATCCGACTCGGACGCGCTTAACGCAAATGCAAATAAATTTGCAGTCGGAAAGCCCACGCTTTTGGAAAGAGGTTGGTATAACACAGTTGCGTCATACAAATTTCGCGGCGACGGCGTTTATGATGATGTGCTTATCAGATGTGCCGGTACGGCGGAGATTGATAAAGAATCATATATTATTCTTGTATCGGATGTAAGCGACTGTATCAATGACGAGGGCGTTGAAACAAAGATGATTAACGGCTTACAGATGGGTTCGCCCGTATCATATATGGTTGCCGATGATTATAATATCGGTGATGTTGCCGAGGGCGATATAATTAGAGTGGGTCTGTCTGCAAATATGATACAGAATCACGAAATGATTTATGATTACTCTGTCGGCGGTTATCCGAACTGGCCGGGTGTTGATTCCGAGAGGAACTGGTTCAAGGCAAGTGCGACAAACTATTATTGGAACGCTCAACAGATTATATACGGTTTTGTTGTGAACAAAAAAGAAAATATTGTTGAGATTTCCTACAAAAATAATGATAAGATAGACGAGATATGCAATCATCTCGAAAACGTAATGGTTTATGACCCCAACGCAAAAACGCGTGTTTATGTCGGAGATATTTCCGATATAAGAGACCGTGCAACATACGGCAGCGATTGCTCACGGATAGTTTTCCAGACATATGAGGGGTTATTCAGAGGGGTTATTGTATATAGATAAGGCGAATTAAAAAATATGATACTTCGCCGAACGTCTTAAAGAATGCGAAAGGTAAGGGGGCGAAATTTTCGCCCCCATAGGTGCTTAACGCGAAAGTTCCTTTCACGTTAAGCCTCCGGCGGATTTAATTGCCCGTGCAAAATTTT